>JANOAI010000328.1:0-8488 GCA_031411055.1 Pirellulaceae bacterium | reverse complement strand
GAATTTTCCGGAGAAGGTTCGACGCATCGAAGAGCTCGATAGTTTCATCCCCCACATTGCTTCACTGGAGCCGACCGTTCTGATCGTCACGGGTGACCATAGCACACCGTCTTTTCTTCAAAGCCATTCATGGCATCCCGTACCGACGCTGCTCGTTTCCAACTGCTGTCGACCGGACCCCCATAAGACGTTCAACGAAACGACTTGCATTACAGGTGGTCTTGGGCACTTTGAAGCCAAGCATCTCATGACCCTCGCCCTTGCAAACGCGGGTCGGCTCGGCAAGTTTGGTGCTTAGAACCGAATGGCACTTAATCCAATCAAATTGACTGTAGCGGAACGGCGCAAGCCGTCTGGTTCCGCCGGGTATTCTCGTACTTCACCGAACGGCTCGCGCCGTTCCGCTACCGGACTGAGTGCCATTCGGCTTAGAGCCTTTTTTTAAATCCAAAGTAGCTGGCATGACCCAATCGACCGATATGAACACCGTCACTCCGAAGTCAATATCGCGCGAGTTGCGTCCCCTGAGCGTATGGATCCCGATGATTCTTCTTCCGTGCATGGTAATCGCACGGTTTATCCCAGAATGGATTGAAAACGGGCCTTCATTGATTTGGATGTCCAGTGCATTTGGTCCATTCTTAATTGGCTTACTGATTGTTTTGTGGTGGCTCTTGATGAGCCGAGCCCATTGGCGCGAGAAGATTATTGGACTTGTTGGAATCGTCGCGATCATCGTTGCTGTCACGCTTGGACTGCATTCGACGATGCAAGGGCCGCTCGTGGTCGTCATGACCGTTCCGATGGCTCTGGCTGGATTTGCCATTACCTTAGTCGTACTGAGAAATCGATTATCTTTTCAGCGTACCTTTTTGGCTCTGATAGCAGCCCTCGCAATGGCAGCCGTTTCGCTCTTTTTCAAGTCAGACGGCGTTTGGGGTAACTTTGCATTTAACCTTGATTGGAGATGGCAGCCGACTAGCGAAGAAAGGTTGTTGCAAGATCGCGTAGCACAGAAAGCTCCCGCTAATCCAGCGATCATTCCTACGACAGAACTGGTTCAGTCAGAGTGGCCTCAGTTCCGAGGTCCAAACCAGAACAGCGTGCAACGCGGTAAGGTGTTTACAGACGACTGGTCCAAATCACCACCCAAGGAACTTTGGCGAATTAAGGTGGGTCCAGCCTGGAGTTCGTTTGTCGTTGCTGGCAACTATTTATTCACTCAAGAGCAACGGGGCGAAGAAGAAACGGTCGTTTGCTATGATGGTCGCACTGGCCAACAGGCTTGGGAGCAAGGCATTGAGTCTCGATTCTTCGAAGCGCTGGGTGGTCTTGGACCGCGGGCAACGCCAACACTATCGGGCGGATATCTGTACACGCTTGGTGCCGAGGGAAACCTTCTTAAAATATCTGCCAGTAGCGGTGAGTTGGTTTGGCGAGTCGATTTACACCAAGCTTCCGGTCGCAAAGAGCTGCCGATGTGGGGATACTCAAGCTCGCCTTTTGTGCAAGGTGGATTAGTCGTAGTTCATGCTGGTGGCGAAGGCCAAAAAGGGGTCATCGCTTTCGATTGTAGCACTGGCGAGCAAAAATGGTCGGCGCCTGCCGGTCGCGAGTCTTACAGTTCCGTACAGCTCCTTTCACTGTTGGGGCAGGATGTCCTGGTCCTGCTTTCAGAACAAGGAGCTCACTTTATGGAGCCTTCGAGTGGCCAAATTCTCCTCGACTATTCGTGGAAACACAATGGATACCGATCATTACAGCCACAGGTGATTGCCAATGATAAAGTTATTCTGCCATCCGGTTTGGGGTCAGGTACCCGGATGATCCAATTGAGCAAAAGCGATGGTTCGCTCAAAGCAACCGAGCTTTGGACTTCACTCGATATGAAGCCCGACTTCAACGATCTGATCATTCACAAGGGTTACGCGTACGGCTTTGATAACGCGATTTTTGCTTGTATCGATCTTCAAAATGGAAAACGAAAATGGAAAGGTGGACGGTACGCGAAGGGCCAAGCTTTGCTTTTAGCCGATTCGGATTTGATCTTGGTTGTAAGCGAAGCCGGTGAAATAGTTTTAATTCGAGCCAATTCTGAAAAGCTGCAAGAACTCGGGAAGCTCAAAGCACTCGACGGCAAAACATGGAATCACCCCGTTATCGCCGGCGATCGACTCTACCTTCGCAACAGCGAGGAAGCGGCATGCTACCAGCTGCCATCTATCGAAAATCGATGAACAGCGTTCACGTGTTTCTCCCGGTTTTTTTGCATCGAAAAATGGGGACGGCAAGCAATTCGGATTCCAGTCGGGTAGAATCGGGTCCCAAGGATTCTGAAGGTGCTTTTTCGGAATTCAGCCAAAGTCGTATGAGGAATGGCTATGGATCCGCGTTTAGATTTTTTTCTAGCTCGAGTTTCGACCCGATTGCAGCGTTTGCGTTTAGCTTGGGTGCTCGCTGGCTGTTGGCTCGTTTTGGGGCTGGGACTTCTAACGCTTGCCTTGAACGATGAAAAGCTGGCGACATCATCTGTTTGGACTTGGTTGAATCGGAATCATCATCTCAATCTATGGTTGCTTGCCACGGGCGTGGCGTTGGTAACACTTCTGCTGGCTTGGATATTTGTTCGATTTTCATTTCTGAATCGGAAAGATTTGGCGAATCTGGTTGAGCATCGCTACCCGAACTTGGATCATCGACTCGTCACGGCAGTTGAGGTGAAACAAGAAGATGTTTCGAGCTTCCTTCGTCGTTCTCTCATCGATGAAACGGTTTTGCATGCCGCCACCAATGATTGGCGCCGCGTCGTTTCGAACAAACGGATGATTGCTGCATGGGGTGTTCAGTTTGTCACGCTTGCTTTTGCCGGCATCGGATTGCTGCTGCTCGTTTCGGATAGCCAAGCCAAAGATCGACTTCAGAAGAACATGATCCCGTTGCTCGGTCTGAAGCCGAAGATGATCGTGGAACCAGGGAACGCAGAAATCGAACGTGGCTCGAATTGTCTCATTACCGTTCGCTTTGATGGCGAAGCTCCGCCGAAGGTGAGGATGCAATATCACCTGGCCGAAGCAGACACGATCGAAGTTGATCTGGAACGCTCCCTCAAGGACCCGATTTTTGCAGGCTACTTGTCGCATGTCGAAGCCGATACGTTTTATCGCATTCAATCGGAATCAGGATCGAGCCCCGAACATAAGTTGACCGTTTTCGACTACCCGGCACTTGTAAACTGCGATGCTGAAATCGAACCACCTGCTTATTCGAAACAACCTACCCGTTTAGTGAAGAATACCCGGCGCGTAACTGTTCCAGAGGGTTCTAAGCTGACTTGGATGTGTACGGTTAACAAGCCATTGAAGTCGGTCAAGCTGGTTCCTGTCGTCAACAAAAAAGCTCAGGCGGACGGCGGGACGAATGAGAAAGGCAAGCCAACGGACCCAACGGCCCAACCGATTGCTTTGCACGCCGACGCCTCGAATCCTTTGGTCTATCGCGCGACGATTGACGTTAACCAAGAGCACCAATGGCATCTGCAATTGTTGGACGAAGCCAATCGGTCGTCCAAAGTGAAAGAACTCTTGATTGTTAAGATCACCCCCAATTTGCCTCCAGAGATCAAGAAGGAAAACGCAGGTGATCTGACCGTATCACCGCTCGAAGAATTTACCGTCGGGGCGAAAGTTCGCGAAGATTTTGAACTCGTACGCGCTGGCGTCAGTTATCAGCTCGCTTCTCAGGAAATGAAGGACATCGCAATTGCGATCGAACCTCAAAAGACCGACGTGCCGACGAAGGACTCAAAGAGCCTCAAAAAGCTTAGCGGGACCGAAGTTTCGGTCAGGCATATGTTGGATTTTGAAGCCTTAGGCGCCAAGCCGGATCAGCTTTTAAGTTACTACTTTTGGGCGGAAGATTTGGATCGCAACGGGAACGTCCGACGCGTCGATGGAGAGATTTACTTTGCGGAAGTACGCCCCTTTGATGAAATTTTCCGCGAAGGCCAATCGCCTTCGGGTGAACCTTCCCAGAAACCACAAAGCCCTCAAGCTCAAGAAGCCGAAGAGTTAGCCGAACTCCAAAAGAACATTATCAGCGGTACCTGGAATTTGGTGCGAGATCGAACTGCCAAGATCCCTTCTGAGGATGTAAAGGTTTTAATCGATTCGCAGCAACAAGCCATCGAGTTGACCGTTCCTCTTGAAGAAAAGCTATCGGATGCCGATTCAAAGAAACATCTTGAGGCAGCTCGGAACTCGATGGACGAAGCCGTCGAAAGTTTGTCGGATACCCTTTTGAAGTTGGAACCGATCGACAAATCGAGCAGCGCCGACGAGAAAGCCTCAAAGTCAGCCAAGGTCTCAGAGGCTGGGGAAAAAAATAGCTCGGATCAAACAGCTTCAACCGCTATCACACTCCGCGCTGCCGTCACGCACGAACAGCAAGCGTACGAAGCCCTGCTTCGACTTCGAGCTCGTGAGCATCAGATTGTAAAATCGAAGAGTTCCAAATCGAAGTCCTCAAGCCAATCCAAGAAGAATCGCCAACAGCAAATTGATCAACTCAAGTTGGACGACGAGAAGGAACGTTATGAGGAGGAACGTCAAGCGACGTCGGAGGCTGAGCAAGAAAATCGTGAATTGCGACAGGTCATGAATCGACTCGAAGAATTGGCTCGCCGCCAACAAGATCTGAATCGCCAGTTGAAGGATTTAGAGACGGCCATTCAGGAAGCGAAGACACCTGACGCGAAAAAAGAGCTGGAAGAGCAACTGAAGCGATTGAGAGAAAATCAGGAAGAGTTGCTTCGTGACACCGACGAAGTGCTTGAGCGGATGCAGGAATCGCAGCCGACGGCGGCCAAGGAATCGATGCAAAAGGCTCAAGAGCAAGTTGAAGAAGCCCGCAGCAATATTCAGCAAGCTTCACAAGCTTTATCGCAATCACAGCCTTCACCGTCCCAAGCCTTGTCAGCAGGCTCACGGGCTGAACGCCAACTGGATGAAACCCGCGAACAGCTTCGTGCCCAATCGGCGGAACGTTTTGAAGAGACGATGAAGTCGATGCTTTCCGAGGCTCGCCAGTTGGAACAAAAGCAGTCGGAACTTGCTCAAAAAACGTTAGGCGAAGAATCGCCTTCGCAGAACCCTCGAGCGGCATCAAAAGGCAACCAAGCAAATCCTTCACAGCGACAATCGACTTCGGCGAAACAACCAAGCGATACCAACCCGGGGGCAAAAGATTCCGACGGTGCACCAAGCAATAGTCGCTCAGATCGAAATACCGAACATTCGAAAGAAATGGCGGCAGAACTAACGGGGGGCTTGCGATCGACCCAAGATGGGGAACCTGAAGATGAAGTAGCTCGCGAGCAAGCCTGGAAGGAGCAAAGCGAAAAACTGAATCAGTTGATGGAGCGAATGCAAGAAACGATTTCTGAGGCCGAGCCCAGCGAACCGTTGTTGTCCGAGAAACTTTACGATGCTTTTCGCGATGCCGAGCAACGCGGGCTTGATGAACGATTGCAAATGGTTCCGAAGTTAGTCGAGCGGGGATATGAAGCCCCTGTGCGTCAAACGCTAAAAGAGCTTGACGAGGGGGTGCAAAAATTGCGTTCCGGAATCGAAGCCGCCGCTGAATCGGTCCTCGGAAGTGAAGAAGCTGGACTTAAGCGCGCTTTGGGCGAATTAAAAGAAGCTGAGAAGATGCTCAATCAAGAGCTTGCCAACGCATCCGGTGAAAAAGCGGGCGGAGATCCTTCGGACAAGGAGTCAACCGCCAAGGCCGAAAATGGCCAAGCTCCGAATGGAGCAAGTAAGTCAGGTAAGGAAGACTCGGCGGCGAAGGCTAGCTCGAAGGAAAATAGTAACTCCCAAAAATCCGGGAATGGCAAGGGGCAAGCGAAAGGGAGCGGAAAGGAGGCGTCTTCTGAGACTCGATCGGCGAGCGCTCCACAAAATGAATCGCAGAATGAATCGCAAAATCCTTCAGGACAAAATCCCTCAACGAGTCCATCGGGATCCGGTGGTCGAAACGATTCGTCGAACCAAGCTCGATTGGGGAATCAACGAACGGAACAGCGAGGAGAAAATGGTCAGGAACGATCCGGCCCGGCGATGCCAAATCTCGAAGGTCCGTTCACGGGGGGCAATTTTACTGCTTGGTCGGATGCTTTGCGCGAAGTGGAAGAATCGGTCCGTGACCCTGAGTTAAGAGCTTCGGCGGCGCAGATTCGTGAAGCAGCTCGTGAGATCTATCGCGATGCGAAGAGACACTCGAAGGTTCCGCAATGGGATCTGGTGAAAGAAATGGTTGCCAAGCCATTATCGCAATTGAGAGAAGAGGTTCAGATTGAGTTGTTGCGGCAATCGGCAGATCGCAACGCCGTCGTTCCGATCGATCGCGATCCTGTTCCAGGCACCTTTGAAGAACAACAACGTCGCTATTATGAGAACTTGAGTAGCTCCGCGAATGGTCGATAGTTTGACGTTTGGACAGTCCGATTGGATACCGGGCATCGTAGTGATCGGCTGCGTTCTTCTGTTGCTCGTTGTCCTGAGCTACGTCCGAGTGCAACTGAGCTGGCCAATCAAGATTCTTTCGATTTTGCTACGGAGCTTTGCGATCGGGCTAGTTTTGTTCTCCTTGCTCGATCCGATGATTGCTCGGCAACGCCCAAAGTCCCAATCCAATTGGCTCGGAATGGTTGTTGATGACAGCCGAAGTATGAAAGCGTTGATCGCGGACCATGATGCCGACCTTGACCAGGCCGAACTATCGTCGATTTGGAAAGATCGATTGTCTTCGAATGCCAGTTGGCAACAAAAGCTCGAAGACGATTTTCGAATTGTTCGCTATCGGTTTGGAAGTCGCCTTGAGTCGATCGATGACATGGCCAAGATTCGCTTGAATGAAAACCAATCTTCGATCGCCAATTCGGTCCAGCTTTTGGCCGAGCGACTCGAAGGGGTTCCGACCGCAGGCGTCCTTCTTTTTTCCGATGGCCAGGGAACGCGTGCTGACCAATCTTCGCTGATCGGTGAGCAGTTTGAATGGAAATCGTTGGGTTTTCCAATTTATCCCGTCGATATGGGTGAGCTTGTTCAAAAGCCTGATCTGCGTTTGAGTACGGTTTCGGTGAAGCAATCGGACTTCGAAGCGGCTCCGGTCACGATCAACGCAATCATCGAGAACGATGGCTTAACGGGTCGAATGGCACAAATCGCCCTGATCGACTCGGAATCGAAAACGGTTCAGAGTCAGAAAATGAAATTGGATCGAGCGACTGCCGGGCAACCCATCGAATTTCGTTTTCGGCCCGAACAATCGGGAATCCAGTCTTATCGCATGGTTGCAACATTGTTCGACGAAGTTGTTCCGGCTCCCACTGCAACGCCGTTGAAGTCGACTTCAGAGAGCGGAAACAACAAGGAACCGCGTTTAACGGTCGAACGTACGTTGTTGAACAATGAGCGTTCGATGGTAGTTGATCGTGGTCATGGCCCCTATCCTATTTTGTACATTGCCGGTCGGCCGAATTGGGAGCACAAATTCTTGCGTCGGGCGATTGCGGAAGATGCCGAGCTCCAGATGGTATCATTGGTTCGAATTGCCAAGAAGGAACCGAAGTTTAGTTTTCGCGATTCGAAAGTCGATTCGGCAAATCCTTTGTTCGCCGGCTTCGAAGATGTCACGGCGGAAGAGAAGGAGCAATACAACGAACCCGTTTTTGCTCGACTTGGCGTCACCGATGGCCAGCAACTTCAAAAGGGATTTCCAGGCACGGCGGACGAGCTATTCAAGTATAAAGCGATCGTCATTGACGACATCGAGTACGATTTTTTTTCGGCCGATCAACAATCGTTGCTTCGTCAGTTCGTGAGTATTCGCGGAGGGGGGCTGTTGTTCTTGGGGGGGAGTGAATCGATGCGAGGAAAGGGTTTTCAAGAATCGGTCTTAGCTCAGATAATTCCCGTTTATGGCGAAGATCGGATCGAAGCATCGAGCCAGTTGACTTTAAAGACTCCACCGGCGGTACGATACCATTTGACGCGCGAGGGTTGGCTCGAACCCTTCTTGAGGACAGCTGATAATGAAGCGGCGGAACAGAAGCAGCTCGATGCCATGCCTACGCTCAAAGTCCTCAATGAAGCTGGCGGTTTAAAGCCGGGAGCCATTGTCTTGGCCGAAGCCGAATCGATCGACGCCAGCAAAAATAAGAAACCAGCGTTGATCGCGCAGCGATTTGGGAAAGGGAAATCGGCCTGTTTATTGATTGGAGATATGTGGCGATCGGGATTGCACCATGAAGGCAGCTCTTCCGCGCCGATGTATCAGGCTTGGCGTCAGATGATTCGTTGGCTGATTGCCGATGTGCCAAATGCGATCGCCATGAGCGTTGAACCGGCGATTGCTTCCTCAAGTGGGCAGTCGGCGAGGCTGAAAGTCAATGTGCGAACCGATGATTTCAAATTACTGGACAACGTCG
>JANOAI010000327.1:0-1541 GCA_031411055.1 Pirellulaceae bacterium | reverse complement strand
AATGTAGCCAATGGATGTTTGGGATCGATGGTCACGTTGCCCGCGGAGACAGCCCGAATTCGCTTGGCCGAAGCTCAGCAGGCCGCCTCCCTGTTCCCGGCTATCTTCTATCCGCCGATCTGCGACGACATGGGCATTTTTTACACGCGCGAGAATCTCGCTAAAGTCGCCGCAGTTGTGCGTCAAGCCGATCCGAAGATCGTGCTGACCCATTCGCCAACCGATTACATGGAAGATCACGAAGCCGCGTGCCGTTTGGCAGTGTCCGCCACTTTCGTGAAAGGCATGCCAAGCTATGTGAGCGATCCACCGTTGCCACCCGTTTCAGCCGAAGTCGCGATTTACCACGCTTCGCCGCACGGTAATTGCACGCCGCTACGCGAGCCGGTTGTTCCCGATCTGTTCGTCGATATTACGAACGTCGTCGATCGCAAACGCGAAATTTTAGGATGCCATCAGAGTCAACAGGCGTGGCTTGATTCGACCCAAAAGATGTCTTCATATCTTCAATCGATGATGGACATGGATCGAGAACGAGGCACGTTATCGGGTCGCTTCGAATTTGCCGAATCCTTTCGTCGGCATTTGCACCTAGGTTTTTCGTCAGCCAACTTCGATCCGCTCGGCGAAGCTTTATCGGATTGATTCAAAGATCGACCTCCGAATCAACTAAGGTTTTGCCTTCGACTTTTCTTTCGGTTTTTTAGGTTCGCGTGGCGTGAGCATGGCTTCGATCTGCTCGTCGGTGATTTCGCAGGCTGCCCCGTCAGGACCGAGTTCAACTCCGGCTGTCCAAAGGATTCCGTTGACGACGAGCTTTCGCATGCCAGCCAATTTCCAGGCTGCATGGGCGTCGAGACCGGTGAAGGCAAACGATCGTCCACCGTCAGGACGATCGTAGGCCCAGGAAACAATGTCTCGATCCAATCCCGCACGACTGCCCGCATATTCTTTGCCGGACCAAACGAGCGGCGTCACCCCTTTCATCCCATCGACGAATTGAATTGCATTGAGCCAACCGTCATTGATCTTCCAAGGTTCGACCCCATACGTAATCGGGTGTTTCGGGAAATCTACGTGGCTACTATCCCAGTGACCACGAGCGGAGAGACCGGTCAGATAAGCACCACCAAGCCACGATTTGGCATGTGTGGCAAATTCATCGGGAACATCGACCGCTTGATGGATCATGACCACGCCCACTTTGGAATCGACCAAACTTTGCATTTTGGCAACCCGTTCGGGCGAGGCAAAGAAGGCTTGTTTGCCGCCACCGTCCGTATAGAGGACAACCGCGGTTGCACCGTGGAAAACACTTTCGTCGTTTGGCCAGCCATTCTCCACTGCGACACATTCTACGTTGGCTGTTTGTCTCAGAAGATAATCAAGCCCCTTTATACCGCAGGGCAATCGCACAACGAACCCTTAAAAAGCTGCGATGAGACGGTCAAACGCTTGGTCGTCCCATCCGCAACGTTTGCGTTTGCCTCGGATTGTATCTTTGATGGTAGTGTCCCGTTGTAAAACGCTAAGGGCAAGGC
>JANOAI010000326.1:0-6720 GCA_031411055.1 Pirellulaceae bacterium | reverse complement strand
CCCGAAGGGCCGTTCAGGCAATTGACTCCTGACCCCATAACCCGAACATTTGATTTTGACGCTCCACTAGTGCCGCAACTCAGAATTGATTGGCCACAAGGGCGAGTTCTTGCGTAGATTAACTCTTTCCTTCCGAGCTTTCCTTTGCTGGCACGATTCTTGTTCTGCGTGAGCCCTCATCAGCCTTTTGACGAGTGAGACCCCAGCGGCCTTGTGCCGCTTGGTGAACTAGGGGGAAGGCTAGAAGTGACTGAACGATCGATTCAAACGACCCCCGTGACCTCGCGTCACGGGTGAATCAGGTTTATTAGTTGACGAGACCTGGCGTTCCGGTCGGACGAGCCGACCGGGGACGAGAGAAGTACGGAAGAGTGACTCGAGCGGTTCGCCTTTGCTCCAGTTGGACAAGCCAACTGGGGGCAAGACCAAAATCTTTGGGAACAAAACCAGCCTAGTGAATAGATTGGCAGCAATCTTGAATAACGCAAGCAAATCGCATATCGATGATGAAATCTCGCTGTGGTGAGGAATGAATTCCGATTTGCGGCACTAGTGCTTTGTCCAAATTAGAAATTGGGGTTGAGCTAAACCTGTACTCTTAGCCCAAGCCAATCGAAAACCAGACAAAGCAAGTCGAGGGCCAAACAATAGTGGCTGTGTCCCTGTAGTCCTCCGCGAGTTTGTTTTCATTGCTTTAGGCAACAGCAGTTTATGCGATCGAGGGGTGGAAAGACGTATATCTCGACGCGATTCTTTTGACAGCATACCTTCAGTTTAGTGAAGTCTTAAGAATGCTCCGTTCGAACGGTGGAAGCGTCGCTTGAACGTTTCTGCGGTTGCATTCTGATTGCAATTTTCCTATGTCTACTTGCTGGTTCCCGTATTTGCCGAAGCACCGTGACAATGAAGTGCACTGAGTGTGTATCGTTGGTCGGGTCAACTCGGTCCAAGTAAGCGCTTTCAACGCGATGAAGTATTCGATCCTGATCCCGCTTGAATTCCACCGAGGCGTTGCTGTCGATTGCATTAGGCGATGGGTAGAACAGGCTGCGACAATGCCGTCCGATACGGAGATCTTGGTGTCTACATCCGTGAATCACGACGCTAGCGAGCTTGCGTTGATTCAAGATGTGCTACGACCGGACGATCGATTGCACCAGCACAATGCCTGTCACGATATCCCACTATTGCATCATGCGGCTCTTCAAGCCAACGGCGAGTACCTCGTTATCACCGAATCGCACTGCGCGCCCGTCGATGGTTTTCTCGAGCAGGCCGATCGAGTCTTCACGGACCATCCTCATTGGGTTGGCTTTAGCGGACTGTCGATCCCTTGGACGCACAATCGGTTGTCCGAAATCGAAGCCGCCTTGTACAACCGCGACATCCAGCACCAGCTCCAACATCACCCTTGGTTGAAAGTGCTCGATCAATGCTTCGTCGTTTTGCGTTCAGCCTACAACTCGATTGGTGGCTTGGAGGAGAACTACGGTCATTTTGCCGAGTGGTTGCTGGCAGCTCGATTTGCGGATCGAGGCATGACAATCGGTCACGACCCTCGTCCAGCCGTTCATCATCGCTACTGTGGCGACCTCGATGAGCTCGAAACGTTTACAATCGATTTTGCCAAAGGTGAAATTCGCTATGCCGATCATGCTTCGGGAGTCAATCCGGGCAATCGGTTCGCACAACCTCTCGCGTGGCAACAACGCCACGCTCTTGATGCGAAATGCCTTCGACAAGCCACACAAACAATCCTGAGCGATTCGTTCAGGCGACTGCTTAGTCGCGATGGCTGGCGATCGAGGAATTGGCAATCGCACCCCTGGGCAACGTTGAGGCAACTTCTTCGAAAACAATTTCTAGCAGTGGATGCTCGGCCGGCCTTGCAACGGCAGATCAGGCAATTGAAGAATCGTCTCGTCGAACGATTGAATGACGTGTCGCCAATGGCCGCGAACGATACCTTTCGAGAATGGCTCAGTCTTTGCGTCCAGTACGGCTATGCGGAGTATCTTGCCGAATGGTATTCTTCTCGTCGGCCGGGCAATGAGCAAGAATGGGAGAGTCACTTACAAGCCGATTCCGACCTCCACGAGGGTTCTGGAGTGTTGCCGCTTCAACGCTTGCTAGGCTTTCATGCCGATGAAGTCTTTGAGTCGGAGGTCTTTTGCTGGTTAGAGCCTCTCTCGATGTTTCGTCGGATTGGATCCGAATCGGATGTTGGTCATATCGTTTTCACATGGGCGACGTTCACTTCGCCGAGCATTCAGCTCCAGCTTCGTTTTTATTGCAATGGTCGAGCCATACCGGATCGACAGATAGAGCATACCGATCGGTCGACCACGATTCGCATCGAGGCCAGTACCCGTTGCAAGTCGTCGGACACACCATCTTCGTCCAGGAATACGCTCACGATCACTTGTATCGGTCCGCGTCTGCCCGCTGCTAAAGACACACGATCGTTATGTATCCCATTAAAGAACGTCCATTGGATACGGCACTGCGACTCTAGCCTCCAATCCTTGCGAGCCGCCTAGCCGAAGGCCATAAACCATGACGACACTATCGATCGTTTTTTACGCGACGCAACCGAACGCTCTGGAGCGCAAGTCGATGGCATCGATTGAAGCGATGCCGGAGCTGTCAATCCTTTCCGCCGATTCGGAGAATCTCGGCGGGGGCTTTTCGCAAGCGCTTTCACAATCTTCCTCCGATTGGTTGCTGTTTTTAGATGCTCGTCGGCAACTCCATGCCGATAGCTTTTGCAAACTCATGTCCGCACTCAAAAACGAAGTAGGGAAAACGGACTTTTGCGTAGCTCGCTATAAGCAAAACAGTGGTCAGGTCGATTGCCGCGTTGAAAGTTGGAATCGACTTCAGCATGTCGATCTGACGGAACGAGTACCCGTGGTTTTTTCGCGTCGAGCGATAGTGACGTTGGGTGGTTTCCGCGAAACCTTTCGATTTCGTCCTCTGTATGACTTGATGCTTCGCGCCGCGCAAGCAAACCTTCTGGGCAAGCGGCTCGAAATAGAGCTCGCTAGCTCGATGAATGCAGTCCCGACGAACCTTTGTCGTTTGCAACTTGGTCGATATCTCGAATCGTTGGACGAAGGCTTGAAGATAAGCCAAGCTCACTATGGTCGGGTTAGCAGTCGTTGGGCGTTACGAATAGGTCGTCATGCGGCTAACCTCGCTGGCTTGAGCCGATCGTCATCTCTCGACTATGACCGGGAAGTTCTCCGAATTGCGAAAGCCTATGGCGCTGCCCCGGACTGGCGAAAATCAATGACACTTCTCTGTCGACATTTCATGACCGAAGCTAAGGCGATTTTGAAAAGTCCCAAAAACGTAATGCGACTTCTGCCAAGCCGGCTGAAAAATCGATGGCAAGAGTATCTGGGCAGAAGAATTTTTCAACTTGGCTATCACGAATCGATCCCTTGTCGGCTTCCCGCCACCAACCATACGAATAGGAAGCGACCGACGTCTGTACCGTCGATTTCGATCACAACACCAAGCTTGAATCAGGGTGCAACGCTGGAACGAACCATTCAGAGCGTCCTTTCTCAAAACTATCCAAAGTTAGAGTACACGGTTCAAGATGGTGGTTCGAATGACAACAGTCTCGCGGTATTGCAGCAATACGACGAACAATTGACCCACTGGGTCTCTAAGACGGATCGCGGTCAAGCCGATGCGATTGTCCGAGGGTTCGAAGGGACAAGCGGCGAAATCATGGCCTACCTGAACTCGGATGATGTCCTGCTACCGGGAGCCTTGGATTTCGTTGGGTGCTACTTTGCGAGGCATCCCGACGTTGATGTTATCTATGGTGACCGAGTTTTGATCGACGATCAGAACCACGAAATCAATCGATGGTATCTTCCAAAGCATGACGATGAGGCGATCGTTTGGGCAGACTATATTCCCCAGGAGACAATGTTCTGGCGACGTCGGGCATGGGATGCCGTCGGTGGTATCGATCCGTCGTTCCAGTTCGCGATGGATTGGGATTTAATCCTACGCTTTCGACGCGCCAAAATGCGATTCGTACATATCCCAAAACTCTTGGGGGCCTTTCGAATCAGCGATCATCAGAAAACAAACACGCTCCTTGCTACTTACGGCTATCGCGAGATGTGCCAGCTTCGTCGACGCGAGCTGGGTTATATTCCGACCGAAGAAGAAGTAGCGGCTTACGTTCGCAATTATATTCGCAAGCAGCGAGTCGTATCGGGCTGGCGATTCTTATCGCAACGTTGGACGGTGACCCAAGACTGGACCGCGAACGTCGCCGAGGTAACCTCCGCTCGATCGAAGTCGCCGTCGATTCACTTTTTGGAAGCCGCTTGACTATGTTTCCCTCGGATTCACCAACGACCGTCGTTCATTTCACCCACTACAAAGCCGGTTCGCAGTGGATTCATCGAATCCTCAACCGTTGTTGCGCGGAAAGAATAGTCAAGCCGGAAGTATTTGGTCGGCATCTTACCGATTGCCCAATCCAAGCCGGAAGGATTTACCCAACGGTGTACCTACCGCGCACGACCATCGATCGGATGACTTTGCCAAAAAATACGCGCTCGTTTACCGTCGTCCGCGATCCACGTGATACCATGGTTTCACTCTATTTCAGTTTCAAGGTCAGCCATCCCTTGGATGGGTCGGTCGATCCTGAACTTCGACGGCGCTTACAAGGCCTTTCACCTGAGGCGGGGTTTCTCGAAATCCTCCAAGCCCCGGTGATGCAGGAGATCATGGATATTCATCTGTCGTGGCGGGCCTCCGAGGTTCCACTGCTGCACTATGAAGACCTTATCCATCGCGATGTAGAACTCCTGCTCCCAATTTTGACAGAGCACTGCTTACTTAATATTGCCCCCGAGGTCATTCGAGCGGCGATTGAAGAAAGTCGCTTCGAACAGGTTGCTGGACGCCGCCCCGGAGTAAGCGATCTACATAGTCATTTTCGTCAAGGGCTGCCTGGTGATTGGAAACGACACTTCTCAACCACGGTAGCCGAGACTTTCCATCAGAAGTATGGAGATCGGTTGATCGAGTGGGGTTATGCGATGGACTCGAATTGGGTTGACGAGGCAGCCGCGCCGAGCCGACTCGTCGCTACTAAGCCTATACGTTCGCATCAAAGTCGTTCGTATTCGATCATCCTTAGCTTGCCGGATCATCGTGGCCATGCAATGGCAGCGGTCGAAAGCTGGCTTGACAAGATTCGATGGCCACAGGATCGATTGGAATTGATCGTCGTCTCCGATGGAAGTGATCCGCAAACGGCAACCCAGGTGCGGTCACGGATTCAAGATCGAGCGCGATGGATCGAGGATGTCGGTGCCGTTCGCACTCGCCTCCTTGATCAAGCCGTTGAAGTTGCCCAACACGATACGCTCCTTTTTACCGAAGGGCATGTTGAACCGGAAGCGGACTTCCTGATGCAATTAGATGACTGGTGGCAAGCGAATCCGTCGATGGAAGCAGCCTTCAGCCGCGTGATTCCAGTATACGAAAATGCGATCGGCTATTGGGAAAATCGTATATGCGATGAAGCCGTTCAGAAACATCGCGATGGGAATCCATGGTGGAACATCAACATCCACGCCTTTGCACTATCGAGGCGTCGATACCTAGAAGCTGGAGGGCTGGATGGTACCTATGATCTCTTCAGTTTGATTCTCTTGGCGGATCAGCTTCAGCATTTGGGAGTCTCGATCGGGTATGCGGCGTCGGCGGCGGTTTTGCATCACTATCCAGACAACATCGAAGCGATCGAAGCACAGATTCGCCGTTTTGTACGTGATGAATTGCGTTATCGAGAGCTTCATCCCGGACCTGATCGTCTAGGGTTTACGGCCCTGCCTCCGCACGAAGACTCGACGATACAGCCCCTTCGTCGCGAGGCCATTCGAGCGATCGAGCAGACTCGCATCGGCGCACCCTCTTGGCAGCAAGCAGTCAATACGATTCGTCGCGCATTCGGTCCTAGGGATCGCGTCAGCTTCGATGAAGCCTGCAACGAGCACAGCCTACGATTGGCTTTGGAAGCTTGTCGCGATGATTGCCGGAAAGCGAAAAGTGATCGTCGCGATTCGGAACGCCCGTGCCTTCGCTTACGACAACTGGTTGTCGCCGACGAGATTCGCCGTTTTGAGTGCGAATCGGATTCCGAATCGTCGTCCTGTCTTGCTCCGATACCCGTGGGTGTTGAGTTGATTGCCAATGATGCTTCGCTAAAGAGCTCGGTTGTTGGACTTCATGGGAACGAGGTCTATCAGGAGACTGGATTCCGCTGGTCCGAGCCGGTTTCCGTCTGGCGCTTCGAAGCGTCCCAGCCACGCAATAAACTTCAGTTTGAACTCCTCCCTGTTCGGCGTGACCTTCGTTCACGAGCGATAACCGCATTTTGGGATGGGAGGCGGGTCGCGTCGTCGCAGATACATTGCGCTGCCGATCGATTGACGATCGAATTGCCGCACACTTCTGAATGCAATACCGACAACGTGACGCTGGTTTTGAAAGTCCCTCGAATGAAGGTCGCCAAGGACTCGCATGATCGCGAGCATCGCGAGTTAGGGCTACCCATCAAAGCCATCCGGTACGGACACTGATCCTACATTCTGACGAATTCGGCTACGTGAGGAAGATTACTAGTTCGACTGTCCCAAATCCTTACGGAAGGCATAATCTCATGGATAACACGAA
>JANOAI010000325.1:0-21102 GCA_031411055.1 Pirellulaceae bacterium | reverse complement strand
GCCTTGCCCTTAGCGTTTTACAACGGGACACTACCATCAAAGATACAATCCGAGGCAAACGCAAACGTTGCGGATGGGACGACCAAGCGTTTGACCGTCTCATCGCAGCTTTTTAAGGGTTCGTTGTGCGATTGCCCTGCTCGGAAGATGTGTCCATGTCACCTTGGATGACAACTACCTCCATCTCAATCCCGCGAGAACATTGCGTTGGATGGGACTGGTCCGAGTTAGCATTCCTAGGGAAGCGATCAAAATCATCCATCCCCAAAGTGACAATCCGATTTTTCGCCTTTCCCCAAAATTGCAAAAGTCAAAACTTGGGAAAACGACGGTGAACGGTGCTGCATGGTGTTTTCAGATGGTTTTTGGACAAGAAACCCTGTTCGCTGACGAAAAAAGCCCTATTCCGCTTTGAAAATTGGGGCATGAAACGGATTGCGGAAGTAGGAACATTTAGGTACAAAATCGCCTCCTCGGAGTGTAGCGCAGTCTGGCTAGCGCATCTGGTTTGGGACCAGAGGGTCGTAGGTTCGAATCCTATCACTCCGACTATCAAAAAGCCTTGTTTTTCCTTGAGAAACAAGGCTTTTTTCGTTTTGGGAGTCTTTCGCCAAAATCGGTCTAACGGTAGGATTTTTGACAGTAAATGACTCCGTTACACTCGATTTGACAACTGGAGATGTAACCATTGACGTAACGAAACTTTCTGCTGGACCCGTCCCGGTGGCTAAAACCGTTTCCGATTCTGAGTGTTTTCCAAGCTTTCCGGGAAGCGATTCAACCGCCCCGGAAACGTCCATCAAGCCTAAGTGGTTATAAGTCTTCATGGGTTAGCCCATCAAAACTACATCAACGAAAATGCGGTCGGGAGAGCGATCGGTCGTCGGTCGGAACCATCGCCAAGATTTTAGGCCCCATCCCCTATCAACCTACAGTCGTAACGGGTCCCTTTTTACGATTCGCCATAGTGCCCCCTGAGGGAACAACCGCGTTGTCAGACACACTTGCTTGTTTGCTTGCCGCTATCCCCAAAACCTGCGAATTTTTCTTGCCGTTGGTCGCCAAGGTCGTTGGAAGCAAGCCTTGCTAGAAAACAAAGGGGAGTCGGGGTAGACCAACAGCTCACGAAGTCGTACCGGAGGCTAAGTCCCTAAAACGCTTGTGCCAAGCATCGGGATCACGGAACATTTCTTCGATGATTCGGCAAGCTGGTCCGCTTGGTTCGTTCTTGCCTTGCTCCCAATCGCGTACGGTCGCAGCCGATACTCCTAGGAACTCAGCGAATACAGCTTGACTTACTTTCAAACGAGTACGCATCGCCTTTACTTCGTCAGCAGATACGTTTTTAGGGCGCAAGTTCAGCTTGACCGTTCGCACAGTTAGCACGGCAGGAAGCTTGCTCAATCGTTCGACCGTTTCAATCTTTTCCGCGAAGCGTCCAAGCCGACCGATGATTTTTTGTCCTAAGATTTTTGGGGGCACAGCTTTTACTCTAAGAGGCGGATTGCAACGTTTCGATACTGTTAACGTGAATCAGCCCTACCTGAACAACACGATCGACCTCGGGGTAACCGATAACCAATCGAGTCTTCAAGATCATTACATTCTCTGGGTGACGAACCTCGTGAGATTCACCATTCGACAGACGAAGTACGAACGGTTCGAAAGGTCGGCGATCGACGTATTCGCGAATGGTTTCCGTATTCATGAAATGAACTTCCTATTGATTGGATGGAATTTCGACTGATTCAGCCTCTATACTGTTTGCCAGTATAGATGTGAGGGGTGCTGAAAACTAGGTTTGTCCTGGTTTTGTCGTAGCAACGCGAGCGTTTTTTTTGGCAAACCATGGTTTCGGCGACAGTAAGAATGGCAGCTCGCTGGGAATCGTTACATGCTTCGAAAAGCTCGCAAAGCCGACTCCATTGGTAAGCCATGGAAGGGTCGGGATTCGATGCTAACTCGCATCCGAGTGTAACCATTGATGTAACGGAATTCGGGGGATCAGGAATCCCCTTGTTTTTATTGGGTTTGGTCGGCTCGTCCGTCTGGTTTGGGACCAGAGGGTCGTAGGTTCGAATCCTATCACTCCGACTATTTTTCAAAACGAGCCCTTCGGTGATGACATCGAAGGGCTTTCTTATTGTGGGGCAAAGACTTACGTCGACGAGGCGAAGGTTCAAAACACGATGGCAAGCATCTCGCGATTTTATGGGCATTTGCCGTAACTCGCTTCGCTGCAACAATTTGCGAGAGTTCCTAAACCTTGCTCGCCAACGTCGCAATTTCGTCGTAAACACGACCATTCAACAGAGCGACTTTGGATTTGGCCTGCTCAGTTCGATGGTGTGGTTGCCCGAGCATCTGACCGATTATCCACGTGTTTATCCAGTTCACGTTCCGCGTAATGCCAGAATGCTCCATGGCGTTCGCCAATCGCATACGGTCAACTTCGATCTTGCCTTTTTGACTTTTGGACCAATCCTGAAAAATTTGGAAAGGACGCTCAGGATTTAGATCATTTGCTCCTGCCCGACTTAGATCTTCGCGAAGAACTTTCGGCAATGGCCTATCGCCCAAAAGTTATTTCGCTCAAGCATGCTCTACGACTCGTGGATCTTCGCCGACTACTCGATCAGTCAAGAAAAGCGTTACCTGTAGAAGCGAAGGCGAAAGGGAGAGCATCGGGTCTCCTTCCTTTTGCGTTCATCGATCGGTTGTACCACGGAGCCTGTCGTTCGTGGGAGAATTGAAGACGAAGCCCTATCCTCGCTTTAGTTGACGTTTTTTGGAAAGGTCGATTTCGAAGGCACCCAACATGCTTGAATCGGCAAAGAAGAAATCGACGCTTACGGGTGCGATACTGTTCTGCAAACTTGACGGAGCTGTGAACGAACGAAGGCTCGTGATTCCTTGTCCAGCGCGGACGGCGTTGGTGTCGAAGGCATTGACGACGCCATTGCGATCGACGTCATAGACATTGGAGATGACCCCAGGGGTCTGGCCTTGTTTAGCCCGAACGCCGTTCGTATCGAAGATGTTGATCGAGACTTGTTGCGAAGGAAACGGCGATATTGGTGTTACGTCAAAACGAGCGTTTCCAAAATAGAAGACATCATTGGCTGCTAAACCGGTATTCGAATCGGCTAAAACGGTGACTTGCAACCAAGCGTTCTGAATCGCATTGTTTGGAAACTCAAGCTTTACTCGATCGGAACCATTCAGCCCGCCCCCTGCGATTGTGGAAACAGTAACGCTTGGATTAACCGTGACAAAATTCGGTACCGAGCTTAAAAAATTGGTCCAGGTTGCAAACAGGAAACTCGCGGCAGAAATACCGGACAAATTACTCGTCGCACTTACATCAATCACGATCCCATTCAAGCCACGCGAGTAATTGGTGTAATTATTGGCTGTAGTGGTGGTTTGACCCGGCAACAGAGCGGACTTGGTTGGGTCGATCGAATTGAGTGGATTTCCCGAACCATCGCCAAAGGCCGCGTTGGTCGAGCGATTGTAGAAAACTCGGCGATTGGTTACTGTGGCGTCAGCGGCATTCAAT
Source organism: Pirellulaceae bacterium (assembly GCA_031411055.1). Classification (GTDB taxonomy): domain Bacteria; phylum Planctomycetota; class Planctomycetia; order Pirellulales; family Pirellulaceae; genus JAIYDQ01. Next base: position 17,540 of record JANOAI010000325.1, on the reverse strand, counting down.
ACGCTGATTACGAATACAGCACTGCTTGAACTGCTATCGGAACTGGTTGCTTGAATCGTAATGGAATGACTGGTTGCCGTTTCGTAGTCAAGCTGACCGGCAACGGTCACAACGCCCGTCGTCGGGCTAATAGCAAAGCGGCCACCAGCGTTGTCGATGAGCGAATACGTAACAATCTGGCCGGGATCCGGATCAATTCCCAACGCAGTCAGTCCAACGGTTGTCCCAACAGGTACGTTTTCATTTACTTGGTTTGCCACAGCCGAGGAATCAGTTACTTGGCCAACGTCGGATACAGGGTCATAGGGTTTGGCGAACCACCAATTGGACGCGGTCGTCGTCGCCGCTGCCGCGGTCACCATCGAATACGTTAGCGAGGTCGGCGCATTGCTCGCATTGTTGGTTCGATTCATCTGCAGATATTTGCCGGATTGCGGGTGAATAATGTTTCGCCACCCGTATTGCTCTTGAGTGATGGTCCACTCGACAGCTGTACCAGTTGTTCCGGCTGGAGCGTAGTCGAGGATCGTTCCGTTGTATCGAAGCAATCGACCGTCGACACCTGACTTGATGTACTTCTTACCACTTCCGGCGTCTTCTAATTGCCACTGTACCGTTGCATCCTCCGTTCGAATCGTCGAAGTGCTCAAACCACTACCACCTTTGTTGGCAATTCGATGGGACGCAGAACGATTATGCAAAACATAGGGGGTATCATTACGAATCGTGGTATCGTTGTCCCAAGCCGCGTAGGCTTTTCCATAAGGTGTCAACGTGCCATCAGCCGAGCGGAAGTTAGATCTTGGATTGGCGAGATCCCAGGGATTCGTAGGCGAATCACCTGTAAAAACAAACATGGCGTATTTTTCCAAATTGGTTTTGGATTCTGCTCGCCACAAGAACTCCAAAATGAAGTTATAGTTCGACTCTTCAGACCAGTCGCCACTCCCGTTTGACCAATCGACGATTGAAAACTCGGTCAGCCAAACAGGACGACCGTTGCCGAGAGCTTGGACAGTATCAATGCGATTCAAGATTGTATTGACGTTCGGGGGGGCATACCAATGCATTCCGGTATAGTCGACTCGATAGCCAAGAGCATCCACTTGATCCGAGAAAACTCCCAACCAGTCTGTTTCACCACCCGTGGCATTCACGGGCGAGACCAACGGGAGATCCGAGGCTACCAACTGAGGCCAAAGCTCGACCGCACGTTCCACCGTCATGTTCGATTGATCGGTATGATCCGGTTCATTGAAGCCCAAGAGGAACTGAGGTTTTACGTTGTTTTGCCAATCTGCGTAGTAAGGCTTCAACCGCTCGACCCAGGTGCTGTTTCCACCCCATTGCATGGGTGCGTAAAAGTAATCTTTGTCGGTCACGACAGGATTGTTGGCTTCCGTTGTCCTGAGTCCCCAGTTATAAGCCCAACCGGTATTAAACTGCCCAACGTATCCGCCAACACCTTTTTTGGTATTGTTACCAAGCGAAGCGGTTGTCCATTCTTGGCGATTGACCGGGTTCAAATTGATGTCGCGCGGTTGTTGAGTTACAACCGGTGAAGCTCCCGCTAAATCTACATCCAATACCATGTCAGACCAAACGTTCACAACCTGAAAGTAACCGGTATCGGTTGGTATCAATCGCCAAAGTTGATGAGGCGACGCCGAATAGTCTCCTTCGACCACCGCCGCACCACTCGCTGTCGATGCTCCAGCTACCTCGATCGCCTTTCCAGTATCGCGATTTCGTATTCGATAAGCGTCCGAAGCGTACGAATACAGCAGCTGGAACTGGACCGTTTCGTTGGCGGTCGTTGCACTGGCCAGCGATGATCCGGTGGCCAATGTGACGAGTGAGTTATTGTTTGCTCTTGAATTGATCCGGAAGAAGCCGTCGCCGTATTGATCAAAACGGGTGGTTGGTTTCGAAGCGATGTTGACGGAAGTGCCGATCGGATACCCCTGTGATCCGTCCGACGCTGCCGTGGCAGGTAAAACCACGAGCTCGCGAATTCGACCGTAGGGCACGCTAAAGTTGACTCGTATCGCAGTCGCGGTTACCGGCGCAAAGTTAACTGCCAATGCCCCCGAAGCGTTACCCGAAACCTGGTTTCCTACGATCGTGCCCGTTGAAACACTCGCTCCGGAAATTGGAAGCCACCCCGATGTGCCATTCGCATACTCGATCGTAAAGCTATCAAGCGTAGATACTACGCTGCTTCCGCTCGTGACCCCGGAATACAAATGGAGTGATCCCACAAGATGCGGAGAGGCTAGCTTGACGTCGATGTTATGTGGACCGACGGAATTTTCAGCCAACCATCTTGAGTTATCGCTAACCCAACCGTCAACCGCATTGATTGCGTAGTTAGTGCTGTTAACCGAAGAAGCGTCAGGGCCAAGCCGTGAAGTGAGATTGAGTTCTACACCTGTCCCTAACGGGAAATTCCCCGGGGGCAAGAGGACGAACTCTTTTATACGAGCGGTGGTTGCGGTCGTATAAAATCGATAGCGGGTCGCTCCAGTCACCGTGGAGGCAAACTGCAGCTTGACCTCGGTTGCCGTGTTGTTGGATACGCTTGCTGCCGTGACCCACGCTGCTCCCGAAAAATACTGAATCGAGAAGGAGCTTACGGTCTGCGTGTTATCGATCCCCAAATACACGTGAGCGGACCCAACGGCGTACGGAGCAGACAAGGTAACTTCAAGCCAATGAGGGCCTGTATTGTCGGAGTACCAACGCGAATCATTGGACACAATGCCATCAACAGCGCTATCCGCAGAGACCGTGAGCACTCCATTGGAGTCGTACGTTGCGTCATTGGAGTCCGCACTCACAGACTGAAACTTCGCCAAGTCGACTACCGCAAGGAGCTGCCGATGCTCCAACGCTTCAAAACAAGGCTTTCTGGAGCTACTACTTCTTACGCGACGTCGATTGCTCATCCGAGTTTCTTATGATTCACTGGCATTTTAAGACTCTATTAGCCCAGTGCACTAGACTAAACATAAGGCATGGATTAGCAACCCCTCATTCAGTCACAAAAGCCTGCATTTCCACAAAGTCTTAAGGTTTGACGAGAGTAGGGATGCACTTCGGTACTGCTTGCAACATCGCGAAATCCATGGCGAGAACTGCTGAGGGTGGAGGTTTCAAGGTCATGTTCGAGTCAGTGTTTCGACTCGATGATTGTCTAAAAAAAGGGACACTTGTCGGACTGGATAAAAAGGCGTTTTTCGTCGCATCCATTTCTGCTTCGTTCGGGATACCCTCTGGAAATCGAACCATCGATATGGCGGTTAGGCATACCACTAAGAGACAGTAAATCCAAGCGGCTTTGGAATAGCCCGCGTGGTTTGCTTTGTGAGCCAAAAGCTGAGCGACACAACCAATCAAGAGAAGCACGAGCATTCCATCGCCTACGATCCACCATGCGACAGCGACACAAGCAGTCGCCGCAAATTTTTGAGCACGTGTCATGGCATGAAAGCCACGCCCTCCGTCGAGGCTGCCGAACGGCAACAGATTAAACAGATTGACCCACGCCCCGACGCCTGCGATGGCCGCAAAAATCGGTAAAGCTGTCGCTTGCCACAAACCCAACGACACGAGCGCGGCTCCGAGTCCATAGATCGGCCCAGCAAGTCCAATGTCCGCGTCCTCGCGAGGATTGACGACCTGCTGCTGCATGCGAATGAAAGCGCCCAATCCAGGAATAAATGTTGGCGGACCAGTTCGAAATCCATAGCGACGCAATTGAATGATATGCCCCATCTCGTGGACGTAGATGGAAAGTATTAATCCAAGTGCAAACTTCCATCCCCAGACTGTCCAGTAGACGCCTAGCGATGCCAACATCGAAAAGAGTGTCGTGCTCTTGGTCAAACCAAGCAAAAGTATTTTGAATTTCCAGGCAAACAAACCCAGCGCACCAAGTCCGGTGGCGAACCCAGCCTTCGATACTCCGTTGGGAGTCCCCGACGCATGAGATTGAGGTGTTGTCGTGCGGTAGGGATCGTTCGTGGAATTCGGGGCGTGGGACAATGATTGTCCTAATTGGCTCACCTGATCTGCAATCAATGCGAACTGTTTCGAATCACGAGGCAACAACTCAAGCGCAACTCGCCATAACTCAAGCGCTGCGGTCTTGTCTCCAACTGCCGCCGCCGATTGGGCTTGAGCCGCAAGCGATTCCAGCTGTGCGGAGTGAATCAAGCGTTTACAATTTGGACACGCGAGCATGGTTGGTGCAAGTTGTATTCCGCACCCTTCGCACAACGCCGCACGTTTCGATGTGTCAGACAAACGATGTTACTTTCACGACTGCAAGGCCTCGTTAGCTTCGGATTGCGAGTCAACTTGATAGGGGCCTGTGATCGGCAAGGGATGAGTTGCACTGAACTTCCACGCTTCCCAAAGTGCGAATCCGATGATTAACAATCCGATCGGGTTTTCAAATCCCATCAGGACCGGACTGGCTAATGCCAAAATGAGCGTGATCAATGCGACGATGATGATAGCAACAAAAGGTGGTATCGGACTCTGATCGCTTCCTTCAATTTCTTTCGGACTGCTTTGCGGTGTTTCTGTCGTTGACTCAGTCGCAATAACCTCGGTTGCGGATTCGTTCGTCGTCTCGACGATCGATGATGCCGGTGCGCCGAGGCCTTTTTCAGCCGTTGGGTCATCCAAGTCTTGCTTAGCGACATCCTCCATCAATGCTTGAAAAATATCGGGCACGTAGTTCACCGAGATGCAACTATAGGTAATGAGTACGGCAAGTATCTGATATAAAATGCCCCCTTTCCCTGCAGTTGCATAATGCACTGCTTTGCCAACCATGAAGCCGACGAGTATCGCAATTAACCCAAGCTCGATATTGGCAACGACGCGAATCATGTACCAGATCAATGCGCCTAGCAATCCAGCGAGCGTCCCAAAGCAAAACGCCTTGGCAAAACGCACCAGTCCACTCACTTTTGGTGAAACCGAGATCGTATCTCGACAAGTTGGACAAAGAATTTGGTCAGCTAAGGCATAATACGAAGTCTCAATGGGCTGGTTGCACGCAATACAACTTAGCACCCTTCCGTCCGGTTCGGCGATAACCGGTTCATGCGTTGAGAATTGGATTTCACGCAATGGCTCATCAGAGGAATCGGTTGACTTCATTGAAATTGCTACCCGCTCGAGATTGATTATAGAAACTCATAACGATCCTTTTTGACTTGAAATTTTACTGCATAAGTGAGGTTGATGTCGAGTATCTTACGTACAGATTCGAGTTGCCTTCCGAGGACGGCGTGATTGGATATAAAATTGTGTGAAATGCCCTCTGGCAAATACATTTATATCCAAGGTTAGTTGTCTTCAAGTCTTTCATCATCATCGGATTTGCACCTTTTCCTGTTCCAAAATGGAATCCGCCCAGTGCACCCAATGCCGAGTCCACAAAGTTCATCCAGACGCCAGCCATTCTTCAATGAGCGGAGGGGGAAAGAACCGGATAGAGTGCGTCCAAGGAAGACTGGATGGTGCGGTGAACCCGAATGGCAAGAAACAGTCCAAAAGCACTGGCGATAACCAGAAATATAAGGGCTGGCCGTAATGGCGCCGATTGCATCAGAAGCATGGCAAGCCCGCTCAGGGGCACAAAGGCGGCTGCCTGTAGGTAAAGGTCGCACCATCGCATGAGTCTCCGCCCGCGTTCGCGAAACGCATCATCACGCAATTGTTGCCCCGACATGGCACCATACCAACATCGGACAGCCAAGAAGCTCATCCCAAGAAACGGATAGGACACGGCGACAGCACCACAGATCGCCAGCGACAGAAAGAAATGAATGGCATCTTGAAAATCAAAGTCCGCAACATTCACTGATAAGAGAACGGGAAATAGAACCCCAGCAATAAACCACAGAGTGAGGCCAAATAGCGATGCAACGTGCCCGAGAGGCATAACTCGTTCGAGATTTGTCGAATCTTTTGCCCGATCCTGAACGATACGTCTTCCAATGGCTCGTGTGACAGGATAAACGAAAAGTAAAAATATCACTCCGCCCAATCCGAAAGACAAACAATTCATCAAGACAGAGATGTTAATTAAGACTGAGTGACTTTCTGAATGACGTGTCGTCAGCCATGCAAGGTTGTAATGATAGTTAAACGCACCCGCCAACGCGTTGGGAACGAAGACGATAACCATTGAGACAAGAGTTGCGAAGCGACACGCGTTTCGCGACCATACGTTGTCGAAAGGATGCAGTAAACGCCACGCGAGTGGGGCTGCGCATAATCGCAATTGTCCGGCCAACGCCGACGCGGTAGAAATTCGTTGATTTCGATCCGATATCAGTGCGAGCTTCAAGCACTCTAATATTCGGCTACCTTTGACGTCCGGGACAAAATCTTTCGGGAGCTGGGGAGGCAGTTCACGCCGTCGTCGGCTAAGTTCTTCGATCGTCATTCCCAAGTCCTGTCGCACCTTATCGTTGGGCCAAGGTCGCTGCAACGTGAGCAATTCCCAAAGGACCACCGCGAGAGAAAAGATATCGGAACGTTCGTCCAACTCTTCTGCCATCAATGAGTCTGTCCAGCTCATCACTTGCAGTTGCTCTGGCGACATGTAAATCAGGCTACCGCCAAAGTAGCTCGATGCCGTGCTACCGGACCATTGGCCGGAAAACGCAATATTGAAATCGGCAAGCTTCACCAACCCTTCTGCATTCAGCAGTATGTTGGCCGGCTTGATATCGCGATGCAAAACTTGAAGACGGTGTGCATAGTCCAGGGCGTCGGCTAGCTGGATTCCGATTTCGCCGATGGCTTCTCCCCAGCTCATTTTTGCCAAATACAAACGCCGAGTGCTCTCTTCCGGAGTTGGCATCCCCACTTCGAGCAACTCTTTGTCGACTGATTCCAGAATCGTTTGACCGCTCAATTCGCTCGTCAGTTTCGATTTTGCTACATGAATAACGTCAGCCAAAGTCCCACCCGGGAGATACTGCATCGATAGAAGTCGGAGCTTCTCCTCGGAACGACATCGTACGTCGTAGACACGGACGATGTTCGGATGATCCAGGTGGGCCAGCGTTTTCGCTTCATCTCCAACGTCGGCTGAGACTTTGAGAGCCACCATACGTTGCATCGTGGCTTGGCGAACAAGATAGACTTTCGCAAACGCCCCGGAGCCAAGTTGCTTGACGATCTCAAAATCCTCGAATGTCTCGCCAATCTGGAATAGTCGAGCGACTTTGGTGAGCGATCGACTACCACTCATCGATCCACCCGTCGTACGCGAGAAAAAGCCGCGAACAGCCGAGGCATGTTGTGGATAAAGGTTCTCGAAGTCGCTCAGCAAAAACGAGTCTGTAGTCATCCTAATTCGAACTTCCTCGATAACTAAATCAAGCGGTATCCCGCCCGTGCATTCACCGAGCTCGGGATAACGAATAAGATATTCCGATGCACTCGGGCAGAGTCCTAGTTCAAATTGCGACTCCATTTCGATTTTCGCCAATTCGACGATCGCCAAATTCCTCAATGAACCACTTTCTTTCGGTAAGAAGGGATCGATGGAAATGGGTGCATCGCTTGCAGCGCATGACTTCAAATAGGCTTCAATCCTCGCCTCAATCGAATCCCAAACTTTTGTCTCGAAAAGCATCGTGAATGTTCAGCCGTGCTCCAATCGCCCGATTCAGTTGGCTATCCGAGGCCTTCAATCGAGAATTTCCTAACGGATTGGACTTACTTGTTTCGACAGCAGTTGTTGCTGCACTACGGATAGTGTAGCCTGAATCACCGTCGGAAGTTATCTCGCGAGTCGTTTGCAACACTTGAAGTGTTTCAAACTGAGTTTTTCGAGTCGAAACAAAGCGCTTTTTGAGACGAGTTGAAAATGGCCGATGTACCGACAGAATTCGCTAACTGGGCGGAATCCGAACGGCCGCGACTTTTAGCCATTGCTCTTCAGAAATCGAGCTCGTCACTAAGAGCAAAAGTCGAGCTGGAAGACATCCTCCAAGAGGCCATAGCTCGAGGAATCAAGAGCTATCCCCACGTTAAGTTCGATGCTGAATCGGTCATGCCCTGGTTTCTTCAAGTACTCAACAACACCATTATCGACCTCCATCGCCACTACATTGGCGCTCAAAAGCGTGATGCCTCGCGTGAAGTCTCCGCCCATGGCTCCGGGAACGCGACGGACAATGAAGCTCATCTCGCCGACATCCTCCTCTCCAGCATCACCAGTCCAAGCCAAGTATTCTCGAAGCAATTCCGGATGGATCGTTTGCAGGAATCGATTCGGCAGCTGCCGGAAGAGGCTCGACTAGCCGTTCAATGGCGTTATATGGATGGACTCAACAGCAGTCAAATCGCGGAGCGGTTGGAAAAGTCCGACGGTGCTATTCGCGTTCTGCTATCGCGAACCTTGAAGAAGCTGGAAGAAGCGCTTGCCGACGTTCGGCCATCGCAATAAAGGCCTAGACGCTTCGATCGCTTCGTTCCATAGGCTAAAATTTATCTCGGACCAATGAAACGACAACTCGTTCGACCCTGAAGTTTTCCGCCGAAGACGAAGATCACGGTCAAAGCCACACTGGAGCTTTCAAAATTTCAGCAGCGCCTTCGACGTCAACGGCCAAGAATTCGCGGTAAAATTGCGGGACGCGACGAGGGGCTCAGCGTATACGGGCCAATACGATGAGCGCCGAAAACTTCGTCGTTCATATTTCTCACGGAGACCTTAGACAATTGCTCCGTCGACCAGTCGTATGTGTACGGCCCAGTTAGCCCCATGACATTTGAATCTTTGGTCAAAAATGCAAGCCCGCGAAGAACTCGATCATCTGGATTGAACGTGATGTGCATACGTTCGACTTGACTCAGTGCAAACGAATAGCGTCCTGCAGGGCCCAACGAGTAATTTTCAATCCCTGGAGCAATTAATGTCGCTTCCATTCTTCGTGGCATGTCGGGTCTATCGGCTGGCAAGATGTTTTGGCAGACCATCATCGTCGCCAATCCATGCAAGCACGCGCAAATCGAACGACAACCAAAGCTGTGGCCAACAAGGGCGATTTTCATATCGGGCGATAGTTGCCGAATGGTATGCGCCAGGTAAAAACCCTGCGCCTCCGCATTCTGTGATTTCTCCCTGATATTCGTAATTGGCAATGCCAAATATTGGTGACGCGCATCCCAGACCCACGTTACCGTCCTGAATCTCCCTCCGGTACACGGCCTAAAATAGTTAGCGAGTCGCGACGACCCAATGACTGCCCCAGTTTCGCCCAGTCCATATCCGTGGACATAGAACAACGTTGGGACTTCTGGAGTCATCAAGGCGTAAAAGGCTCGCGATGAATATTCTTGTCGACATCCGGCGGCTGTTGTTCGCCAATACCGGATGGTTCGAATTCCTGACGCGAGGTTGCCTTGCGTAGGAGCACCTGTCGCATCGACGACCCATGAATCGCAATCGCTACAGCAACCGTTCCCGTCGTTGAAACGTGATGTCACCATGGAAAAGAGGGGCCGGCAATCATTAGCAACGACCGATTGGCACGAAAAAGCCACGTTCAACACAAACAGCAATGAAGCTGCCAATGTGCAAGATTCGGAGGATCGTTTTGTCGTCCAAGGCATTAACAGGTTGTGCAATTTCACTCTTTAGGTCGCTGTCGCGATATTCGGACCACTTATTTTGATTTAGGGAAGCATTTTTGACAATCGTTAAAACCGTTGCAACCCTCAGGATTGATATGACGGTTTTCCAATCCAACCGGTTTAGCGATGCCGCTCCTATTTTACTTAATCGCACTTCTGGACCCAACTATAATATTAAAAGCCCTCAAGGCGCGACAAATTCATTCCCTCTAGCAGTCAAACATTTCCTATTTCCCTTCGTCTAAGAGTAACTCCAGTGCGTAGCCTATGCTGTCTTTCCGCTGTATTTATTGCCGCATGTGTGCTAGCTATATCCAGTAACGCAACCAATCTTTTGGGGCAAGAAATCGCTTCCAGTGATTCTGCCAACACAATTTTGGACTCGGCTGGAAACAAAATCGCATCGGGCAATGCAGTAACCGTCAGTACTATCAACGCTGCGAATTGGTCAGAAACCGCACAATTACGCTTTGCGGTGCCAAGTGAAGCCGAGATCGCTGCCTCGCGAACTTCCTTGCTGAAGGCACGCAATAACTTGGTTGAAAAACTCAAGGATCGACCGGAAGGAATGGTTGTTGCGAGAGAAATGAGACTCGATTCATATGATCAAGCCAGCGAGAACCCGTCGCTTGAAAATCTTGACTTTCTTATCCTGAAATCGCGAATAATTCGGGACAAACAAATTCAACTGTTGGTCGACAAGGTCCGGCAATCATTGCGTGATTTCCGAGCAACCTGTTTGATGACCCTCGATCCGACCGCTGCCAACCAATTCTCGAGTTCGATTGAACTGCTTGGCAACGCGATGCAGCTACCAATCGATTCGCCGGTAGATAACTATCGTGAACTTTCTCAAGCCTATGAGTTTCTGACGAAAACCCGGCTTGTTGACGATCTATTGCCTCCCATTCGCGATCGATTTTCGAACGCCAACCAACGGTTAGATTTTACGCAACAGCTTGTCGATCACTTGCTCGATCGTGATATCAAATACCCAATCAAGATGGATAAAAATCAAAAAGGGATGAAAATTACGGGAAAGGGTCAACTTGACGCCAAGCCATCGGCAAAATTCGTCCCTGACCAAAATAAAGCGTCTGTCCACATTCACTTCGAAGGAAAAGTAAATGCCAAGCTCGTCGCCAAGAAGTCTCCCGCAACGATCTTTGCGAATACCGTCATCGGATTGATTGGGGACATGCCCCTTCATCTTGATGGACTGGGAATGGAAGTTGTCGCGCCCACCATTGCAGCAACCAGCCACTCCACTCTAACCGGGCTGTGCTTAGAACTAAAATGCAAGGTTCTCAATCAGCTCTTGAATCCGCTTGCCTCAAAGATCATTCAAAAACAGTTGACCAAAAACGATCCGAAGGCGGCGGAAGACGTTCGCAAGCAAGCGATCTCGAAGATCGAGGAGTATCGTGACGAACTCGTTGTTCAAGTCAATACCTTGATTCAGGGGCTGCTATGGCAGTCCTTCGACGCCAGGGACATCGATGCCAACATGCGAAGCCAAACGACGAGCAACGCTTTGACTTGGACGGCCGAATTTGTCGGACCTGGTCAACTCGGCGCGCCCCAGCCTGCTCCTCGTTATACCCCCGAAACGGAAATAGCCCTTCAATTCCATGAATCGACGTTTAACAACACCGACGTTTCCGTGGCCGGTCGCCGAATTAATGAAGCGATATTTATAGAAATGATGTACGATCAGCTCAAATTTGTTCAATTGTCGGAAGAAGAAAACCCGCCCAGTGCAAAAATTCCTTCGTCGTTTACCTTTGCGGATCTACAGCCGTTGCAACTGCAGTTCGACGATGGACTAATTCGAGGTCAACTTCGAATCAAGGCTTACTCGATTGGTTTAAAGAACTACACCGGAACGATTCAAACGGTCCGGTTCACATACAAACCGAGTCTTACAGAAGACGGATTTACGCTCGATCGCATAGGGGCAATTGAATGCGACGGGGGCGATGCGGAAGCTACCCAATCCCTCTCGGAAACCATGCAGCATTTCTTCAAGGAACAATTTGTCTCTGGAAAGATTCAAGGGGCGCTCGACAAAGCGTCACTCAAAGTTGGTGGCCTAACGATCGATAACGGTTGGTTGAGCGCATTCCTCGTCCCCCAATCCTAGACAACTGTTTTTGCAACAGACTTTAATGGAACGTCAAAATCAAATGTTCGGGTTATGGGGTCAGGAGTCCATTGCCGGAACGGCCCTTCGGGTGCTTTGAACAATTGACTCCTGACCCCATAACCCAACCCTAAATCTAAAACTTGACGCTCCACTAGCATTCGGCTCAGCTATTTGCTGTGCCCCGAAAATCAATCCCGAGAAAAAGCCTGATTTTACGTTTTATTGAAAAGACTCGTATGCGACTAATCATTAGCTTAACAATCGTAGTATTCGCTGCATCTTTAGCGGTGGCTCAGCCTACCAATTCCGCTTCATTCGATCCCGCCATTCGAAGTCGACTCGAGAAGAAGCAATTGATGTTTTGCTTTCAAGGCAAGGGCTCGTGCCTCCCTTACGATATTGGTGTTTTACGAACGCTTTACGATCAAGTCAGCGCTGTCCGCGAAAACAAAATTATCGTGACGGGCAACAGCAGTGGATCAATACTGGCCGCTTATTTTTCGAACTATGGATTTTCTGATGCAAATATGCAATACGCGGAAAATCGGCTCAAAAATGGTGGAATCGAAGTGATCCGCAAAATGGAGAAAAGCACTACGAAGGCAATCAAGTTGGCACGCGGTCAAGCGACGGAACTGCCCCACGCTGAATTGAAAGAATTCATCGCATTCGCACTCGGAGTTGAAGATTGGAAGTCGGCCTCAACGCTCGATGAAATCGTCGCCCGCAGCACTGCTCAACCTAGATTCCCCGTCGTAATCGTCGCATGCAACCGGGAAATTTTGGACAACCGAGCGCCTGGAAGTCTCCTCGGCTCAAGAAATTACAAAGATTTTGACCCCGCGAATTTCTCCGTATCTTGGAAGCCAGAAATACATGCTTTTTTCCAGGCTCACCCTGATCAATTTGCTCAAGAGTTTCCCGATCTCAAGCTTGGCCCTACCCCATTCATTGGAAAGGCTTGTACGTTCTTTGTCGATCGGTCCATGTTTGAATTGCTCAAACAAGTTCCAGCCGAAGAACGCATTGCAGACTTGCGATTGATGGAAACGCCCGCCGACATGGCTCTGGCCATTCAAGCCTCGGCCTCGGAACCAACGTACTTTAATCCGATGCCCGAAAGCGACCTTTCCAAGATCCTCTCGGATACTCAACTAGGCGATCTTCAAAACGTGAAGAAACGTTCCTATTGCGGTGGATTCTTAGTTTCGCAACCAGCTCAAGACGTGAAACGGATGTTCCCCTCGATGCACGTTGTCGGGAGCGGTTGGATGCACAACCCAACGACTGCTCGGAAGCTGCTTTCTTCTTGGTACTTGGCAGATGCCGAAGATGTTGCCCATTTAACTGACTGGTGGGCCGACATGCAAATTAACCCAACGCCCAAAATGCGAGCGGCCATGATTTCCAAAACGACCACGTCGATTGAGGAATATGAGGCGGGCAAGCAAACGGCCGAGGCTGCCTTAGCGAGAAACCGAGCTTTGCCCATCTTCGTCAACCAGCCGGCGTTTCATTTCCCGAGCAACTCAGCCATCGTACCTTCCGGGGATAACTCGGTCTTTCTCGACAAGACTAACGAACTCGGAAAACAGCCGATCAAAGTTGGCCGCGGCTTAGATGCATTGCGAACCAAAGAATAGCGAAGCAACCGAGACTTCGTGACGCCGACAACCAGGGTTTTGAGCATGCTTTCGATTGAGCCTGAGGCGCTAGCTTAGAAGTTGTGTTTGTCCGCCGGGCCGAAGGCCCGGAACAACCTATGCCGGTGGCGAAGCCATCGGAATGCCGAAGATCGGCTACCGATCGGATTGGATCCGCTTGAGGACTTCGTCCATGACACGTTGACCGGGCTCAGTTTTCACAGCGGACCATGCCACATGATTGCAGCGAATCATCGTCGTATCGCTAACACCTGAAAGTCTTGCAGAGGCAGCTGAAACAACGCCGTCGCCTTGCCCCTGGATCAACTGGCCGTCTTTTACGATCCGCTCAATCCACTTCCAGGCTTTGCGAATTTCGGCCATGTCTTCTTGATTCGCTAATTGCTCTTCCAAGGCAGGACCGGATAGTAAGATCGCCGTTCCAACAAGGGGACGCAACGGCCCACCCGTCCCAACGAGCACGGAATACTCGACGGTGCTGGATCGTTTGTGACTGTTGAGGAGTTTCAGAAAATCAGAATCGGGACACAAGTCGCGACTCGCTAGACCAAATCCCTGGCTCATCCACGTTAACACGGCTGCCGGTGCAATCGCCTTTCCCACCGAATCATTGGTGCCACCATCGAACGACGCAAAAATGCGCATGAGTTGGCTTTTGGCAATCATGATGCCGTCGAGTGGCTCTGCAATTTCAGCCAGGACAGAACCGTGATTGGGAGGAAAGATTTGAATCAAGCGTTTAACGCCCTTGGCATCGTGAAGTTCAACTGCGGCCCGAGCGACTATGGAGCCCATACTGTGAGCAACGATTGTCCATTCGACTTGCGGTGATTCTTGATATCTGGCTGCCAGAAGCTCGGCAAGTTTTTCGGACGATTTATCCATGGCACCATCGCTAGGATAGGAGAAAATTTCACAAGGAAGCGATGTCCGTTCATGAAGATATTGGGCTACCGTAAGTGCTTCATCCGGTTGGCTTTGGTATCCGGCTATGACTAAGACTCGCTGACGTGAACTCTTGGTGTCGGCCTGAGTATTGCGCGCCGACTCGAATCGATAGGCCGGTTTGCCACCTTCGGCGGCTCGCCATTCCGCGAACTCTTGTTTCCATTGCGATGCGTGACTGGAAAGAGCGGACGTGTCTATATCAATAGCCGTGGGTTTCCCTGAGGCATCTGAGATGACTTTTATGGCTTCGTGATAACGCACGGAAGTGTCCGAGGCTGCGGACTGAAAGGCTTGCCATGGAACAATCCAGTCGGTTGTCGATAATCGAACGCTCGATAAGTCTAATTTTGGCCGGAGCACCTTGACCAAATCCAACCATGGCACACCTACTTCGTTGCCTTCAATGCGGACCACCTTGGGAGGTGCGACGACCTCTTGTCCTTGCAAAGATGATGATTCGAATTTCGCCAAAACAATCGCGATTGCGATCGCAAAAACTGCATACGCGTTTTTCATCTGCATTTCCTTTTTAGCGCAAACTACCTTTCAAGGAGCGGTTTTCGTAGATTCGTCATGATAACAAAAATTTTCGCGATTGAGTTCGTGTTTGCGAAGTCGGGTCTTTGGCCCTCCATTGAACCGACATAGAAATTCGGAGGAGGTCGAAATTACCAAGAAACGCCAGTCTCGGTAGCTTCGATCGCCGTCGCTTCAACGCGTAAGATTGGTAGGCAATTCCTTTAGGCGTTCCACTTCCGTAATTTCGTGGTAGAACCAAGGTTTACCCGTAGCTTTTTTGAACATGATCGTTTTCGAAGCGTACTTCAAGCCGTCGTGCTCGCGCCATTCACTAAAACGGTAAATATCGCTTCGCCAATCCATGCGTACCAACAACTTGGTTTCCTCATCAAAATAAATTGTCAGCGGTGGATCGATTGATTCGCTAATTTGCAAACCGAGGGACGTTTTTTCATTCTCAACAACGTCGGCGACGATTGTGACTTTCGACTTTGGATCGATCAAAGCGACGAGTGTCCAAGCCCAAACATCATATTTGGCTGGCTCGGCAGCCCGTTCGTTTTTTCCGATCCACCAGTATCCTGGCGCATCGAGAATCGACTCTCGCTTCGAAGGGGACTTGCCGTCGAGTGGTGCTGGTTCGGTTCCCGCATGAAACTGCTCTTTCATCCGAAATTTCCGCAACAGTTTTTCCGGACCGCCAACTGCTTGAATGACTTCGTGAATCAGCGGTTGCGAATCCGCGGCTTCACGTCCCTGGCTACGACCTCGGTCATAGAATCCGACTACCAAGACCAAGAAGAAAACAAATTTGAGTCTCATGAATTTACGCATTCCCGTTGTTGAGTTCCAATGTCACGCCAAGCCAAAAACCCAACTGCCTCGCCCAGCTACTTGTTGAATGGCGATGAGCCAAGATTGTGTGTCGCATTTATCCTAGCCGATGGCAGAATCGTTAAGGATCTCAAATTGCTTAACGAAAAGAATATTAACCCGACATCATGCACGTTGAACTTAGCCAAAAGCAATCGCCTATGAAGTCTCGCTGCTTTTTTCTCGTTTTCCTTCCTGCCTTGGTTTGGCTGTTTCTAGCTTGCCAAATCCTCGTTGCTCAGACCAAGCCGAACATCGTTTTCATTCTCGCAGATGACGTTGGCGTGAACGATCTTTCGCTCTACGGAAGTACGTTTTTTGAATCGCCGAATATTGACCAGTTGGCAAAGGATGGGATGAAGTTCACCCAAGCCTACTCGGCGAGTCCACTCTGTTCTCCGACGCGTGCCAGCATCATGACGGGCCTTTACCCTGCTCGCATTGGTATCACGGCTCCAGATTGCCATCTACCCAAGCCGCTGCTTGAAAAACAATTGGTCGGATCGGCTGCGCCCAATCAAAAAGCCTTGTCCGCCGAAAGCATCACTCGATTCGATACGAAGTACTTCACTTTGGCTGAAGCCTTCAAAGCCGATGGTTACAGCACCGCGCATTTTGGTAAATGGCACCTGGGACCCGTGCCGTTCAGCCCGTTAGAACATGGTTTCGATACGGACATGCCACATACATTTCAACCGAGCCCACTGGGTGCGGGTTACTTCTATCCATTTCCTGTCTGGAAAAACCACGGTAAGCCTGGTGATAATTTAGAGGACTTGGTCGCCGACGAAGCAGTTAAGTTTATCGAAGAACATAAAGACAAACCTTTCTTCCTTAATTATTGGTCGTTCCAGGCTCATTCGCCTTGGCAAGCTAAAGAGAAGCAGATCGCAAAGTATCGCGCTAAAGCCGATCCAGATTCACTGCAACGCAATCCTGTCTATGCGGGGATGGTTGAAACACTTGACGAAGTCGTTGGCCGACTAGTGGCGGCACTCAAGAAAGCCGACTTGCTCGAAAACACCATCATTGTTTTCACTTCGGATAACGGACCGTATTTTAAAGCGAATCAAGAAGTGCATATGCCTACGGAATTTCATCAGGTGCCAGTAACGAGTGCCGCTCCGCTGAGAGAAGGAAAAGGAACAATCTATGAAGGAGGAACTCGCGTACCGTTGGTTATCAGTTGGCCGGGAAAAATCGAGCCGGGTTCCGAAAGCAACGCCATGATTCAAAGCATCGATTTCTTTCCAACCTTCGCCGACTTGTTTCGCCTGAAGCTACCTGCAGACGTTCAATTCGATGGGCAAAGCTTACGATCGATATTGGAGGGAGGCACGGGCACGCGAGATGAAGTTTTCTGTCACTTTCCAACTGGCGGAAATCCGGCCAGCTCGATTCGTCAAGGCGAATGGAAATTGATTCGCTGGTATTGTGATAATGCCGATCAGTCCGATCGACACGAGCTCTACAATCTTTTAGAGGACATCGGTGAATCACACAACCTCGCCGATCTGCGTCCGAATCGACTCAAGCAACTGTCGGCAAGACTTGATGCAATCCTCGCTCAAACAGCCGCCGTCATCCCAAAACCCAATCCAAAATTCAATCTGAATACGGATGGCCAAAAGAAGTCGAGCCAATAAAGGCTTCCAATCCGAATGGCACTTAATCCAGTAGCGGAACGGCGCGAGCCGTCCGGTGAAGTGCGAGAA
>JANOAI010000324.1:0-4908 GCA_031411055.1 Pirellulaceae bacterium | reverse complement strand
GTCGAGTCTTCGAGACCCACCAGCCTTCGCGAATCGGTGGGCCTCGAAGACTCGACCCACCCTACAAAAAGCTACAAAAAGCCGTCTAACTTTCGAGCGCATTTACGAACCAAAACACTTCGAGCCTCGCCATGATGAACTCCATGAATCGACGTTGTTACCAATGTTTTTTTACGCTTGCAATCATCATTGGGTTTTCTATTGCTGACATGAACCAAGGGAGGGGCGCCGAGTTGTTCGACGAAACCGAAGTTGAAACGCTTTTTTCTTTTGATCGAGTCTCCATTCCCTACACGCAAAACCTCAGCTTGAAGATGCGATCTCCAACGCGTCACCCTCAAAATCCAGTCCTCACGCGGGGTATGCCTGGTTCGCCGGATGCGATGGGGGTGCAGTTTTATGGCTCGATCATCCACGACGGAGATCGCTATCGAATGTGGTATGTCGCCTATGACGATGACGAGCAAAACAAAATTGCGACATCGCGTTGGCGTGTCGCATATGCCGAAAGTCGCGATGGCCTTCATTGGACCAAACCCGATCTTGGCTTAGTCGAATATCACGGGAACAAGAACAACAATCTGATCCTTACCGATCCTTCGCCAATGGGAGTTGTGAATCTAAAAGTCCTTTACGAACCCGAGGAACCGAACCCTGAGTATCGATACAAGATTTCCACTCACGTCTACTTTCGGCACAATACTCGGCTCGGAACGCTAGCTCCTTTCGCAAGCGCCGATGGCTTGCGATGGAAGCTGCTTACCGATGCAACGCCCATCAAGGCCGAATTGAAGGAAAGCGATCTTGTCATTCCGGGTTTTCACTTCGAACCGTGCGGTGGTTTGTACAAATGGGAAGGCATGTACTATGCCTGCGGACAGAATGCCATGCAAGCGCCGATGCCTGTGCAGGGGCGCGTGATTCGGATGCATCGCTCACCCGATTTTATTCAATGGTCGACAACCAACAGCATTGGCTTCGTACGATCAACGCAGCACGAATACCTGGGGCCTGGACGAAGCCTCGAGGGTGAGCAGACTCATGAAGGCATTAGCGTGTGGAACCGCAAAAATATTTTGCTTGGCATTTACGGCCAATGGCATGGGGCAAAAGAATGGAAAGACATTACGGTCGATTTGGGTTTTGTGATTAGCCATAACGGAGTCAACTTCCATGAGCCATCGCACGATTGGGTTTTTCTTAAACGCGGTGAAGACAACGCCTGGGATCAAGGTGGACTTCTGCAGGGGCAAGGCTTCGAGAATATTGGCGATCAAACGTTCGTTTACTATGGGGCTTGGGATCCTCGAACACGTGGTGCCGCACGTGGTGGAGTCGGCATCGCCACATTACCCCGAGATCGATTTGCCGATCTCGTTGTCGATGAATTGGCGAAAGGTCCGGGGGACTACCAGCAGCCCAATATCACCAGTGAGTTCACCACGGCGAATCTCATTCGCGGCGACAAACCGTCGCGACGCTTTTATGTGAACGTGGATGGTCTTGGTCCTGAGGCGAAGCTTCGCATCGAGTTGCTAGACGAAAAAGAACAGCCCATTCCGGCCTACGTTGGAAAGAATGCAGCCACAATTGATACAAACGGTTTCCAAACCCCTATTGCTTGGAACAACGCCACCCAGATAAAGAACTTGCCAGATCGCTATCGCATCCACGTCATCTTCGAGGGTGAAAAAAACACGGATATTCGCTTCAATGCGATCTATTGCGACTAAACTTCCAGGAACAATCGCGTCGGATCTTCGATGACTTCCTTGATGGTCTTCAAAAAGCTGACCGCTTCACGACCGTCGACGACACGATGGTCGTAGGTTAAAGCTAAGTACATCATCGGGCGAATAACGACTTCGCCGTTCAACGCGATCGGTCGATCTTGGATCGAATGCAAACCGAGAATGCCGCTTTGCGGCGGATTCACAATGGGCGTCGACAAAAGGGAGCCGTAAACACCGCCATTGCTAATCGTAAAAGTACCACCTTCAAGGTCTTCAGGAACCAACCGGTTCTCCATGGCCTTCTTAGAGTAATCGCCAATGGAACGTTCGATCTCAGCGAAGCTCATCTTCTCGACGTTGCGAAGTATTGGAACGACCAGCCCCTTGCCCCCACCGATCGCAATCCCAATGTCGCAGTAGTGCCTCATGACAATGTTGTTACCACGTAGTTCTGCATTCACCAGCGGGAATCGCTTCAAGCTTTCACAGGCTGCTTTGGCAAAGAACGACATGAAGCCCAGTTTCACACCATGCTTTTCTAAAAAGGCATCACGATACTTTGTTCGCAATGTCATTACCGGTTGCATGTCGACTTCGTTGAAGGTCGTGAGCAAGGCGGCCGTGTGTTGAGCTTGAACCAATCGAGCAGCAATGGTCCGACGAAGCATGCTCATCGGCTTAACTTCTTCAACTCGGTTACCCGAAGGCGTCGCCGTCATCTGAGAAGAATCCGATTTTACGTTGGTCATTTCCAGTACCGGCGGCTGTTTAGGCGCGGAAGCAGGTGGCGATGAAGCTCGGGTCGCGACATAGCTTGTAACATCTTCTTTCAGAAGCCGTCCACCGGGACCGGTGGCTGGGACGTCGGCTGCGTTTAGATTGTTGTCGCCTAGGGCTCGAGCTGCGGCAGGCATGACATGTGCTGGCGAAACCGGTGTCGACGTTACAGGCGTCGATGACGCAGGCGGTTGTGTCGCCGACGGAGCCGAGGTGTCGGCCCCTTTTTCGGCAGGTTCCATGATGCACATGATGTCACCGACGGTAGCAAATTCTTCCTTTGCTTTGACGATCTTTCGCAAGTAGCCTGAAACGGGAGCTGGCACTTGAACCGATGCTTTCTCGGTTTCAAGGTCGACTAGATCCGTCCCTTGTTCAACGAAATCCCCTTCCTTCTTTAGCCATTGGCTAATTTGGACTTCGGAAATGCTTTCTCCAACCGATGGAACTTTGACTTCGATCATGGCAAAGATTTTTCTAGGTAGACGTTTTGTTTGCGAGGCGCGGCTGATATCAATAAAGGATAACGCTGAACGGATCTCTTGTCATGACGGTGGATGGGACCGAACTACGTTAACCGGTCGCAAAGCCCCTGGTTGCACCTATTGCACCTATAAAATATCCCAACAGGGCAATAGAATCACACTGCTCGCGTCTTGCAATCTGCAGATGACTCGCAGATTACTCTTTTGCTTTTAACGCTTGATCGATGAGATTTCTGGTAATGCGTTGGACTCGGTCGTCGGTCCCGTGCGGGCGAGAAGAGTGTGACCACGGTAGAACATGACCAGGGGGATCGCTCATCCCTTGCGACCAAAAGATCGTGGCGGCATTGAAAACAAAATTGCCTTTTGGCCCTGGATAGATCGTGGCGGACCAAGACTGGGGTCGAACGCCACCTTGCCAAGCGACTCCGCTTGCCACCACTTCAAGTCCTTTGATATCGGCTGGCATTCCGTGATACTCCCAACCGACCAAGCCAGGAATCGAGTCTCCGTTTTTAAGTCCAGTTCCTTCGAACATCCAGTGATCCGCCTTACGAATAACCCAGTCACCGCCACCATTCACCGGCTCAACGTTGCGTGCCCCGATGAGCAGTCCTTCATCCGGTCCATGATGTGGGAAGGGGCCGTTCTTCTCCTGTCGGTTCGTGGCATATTCGTTATTGGCCCCATAAGGCCCGCCGCGAAAAATGATTCGATTGGGTTCTCCAAGACTACTCGAACGGAAGGGTGTCACCCAGCAAACACTATTTCCGCAAAGAAACATGAGATTCACTCCGTCATCACGCATTTTAGAAACGCTCTCAAATTGACGGATATCCCAATATTCATCGTGGCCAACGCTCAGGAAAAGCTTGGCTTTCAAACCGCGATCAGGCGTTAGCATGTCGCTGTTCGAACAATACGCCACGTCGTAACCTTGTTGTTCAAGCCAGTACGCTAACGGAAATTCAAACGGGAGGAACTCGCCTGAACCGGCTGTTAAAGGATCATTTACGATGCTGGTGAATTGAGCTTCCCGTGAATACGGACGGTCGAAACTTACGTCGGCCCATGGTCCTTGATTCCCTTTCGGATGGGTGTAGATCGAATAATTACTTGGCCACGGATTGTAAGCTTGCCAAGTGTTGTCAGAACATTGAAACAAAATGTCTACTGGGCGATCATCGCGAACAATAAAGACAACATAGTTCTGCCAATAGTTTTCCTCCGATTCATGGAGCAACGTCAATCGACCAAGATAAACCCCACTGAGCCAATCGGCAGGAACTTGGAGAGTATAAGAAGTCTCCCAGTTGCATTCGTGAAGGTTTTTGTCACCGGGTTCGGGCATCGTTTGTTCCCTGCCGGTTACTCGATCCACCGTTTTCACGAGTCGCGCGCCACGGCCTTGATAATGCCCCATTCGATAAAATTCGATCTTGAAATCGCGAGCCGGTCTGGTCGAGATTTTGAGATCGATCTCGTCACCGGCAACCACCGATTGCTTGGAGCAATAGCCTTCAATCCAGGGCGAGCGATAATTCGAATAATCGACACGGACTCGCGTGAGTTGCCAATCATGGCTTCCGGGTTGTCGATTTTCAATTTGGATTCGATTTTGATCCGCCTGAGAAAGCGCGATCGAACTCCAATAAGCAACAAGAAGAATCGTCGCTCGAGTATTCAAAGCAAACATCGCACTGTCTTTCCCGATGGATTGGTCTCTACACATCTTCAATCTCCCGCTAAGAGGTTGTGCAGCTTAGAGCCATTGAATTTACTTGGTATTTGTAACCTCTCCCGCTTGCGGGAGAGGTCGGACGCGGTAGCGGCCGGGAGAGGGTCTTCTCCTGCGCCACGGAAAATGCGGCCCTCTCCCGGGCCTGAGAGCCCGACCTCTCCCACGAAGACGT
>JANOAI010000323.1:0-6414 GCA_031411055.1 Pirellulaceae bacterium | reverse complement strand
TCGACAGGCGATTTGCACGGGTGGCTATGAAGAATTGGAATCGTCGAGAAATTCGACACCTTGCCGCCAAGCCTCACACATGCCTCACGAACGCGATTCCATTCCCCTAAAGAGGCGATATCAAACCCAAGTCCCTCTTCGCCGATGGTCGTCAGCAATTCTCGCTCATCATTGGCTTTGACGGCATAAAACCAGTTTACCTGCGGGATTTCCTCGCGCAGCAGTTGGATTTGCTCACGAATTTTTCGGCGATGCCCCAAAAGGAGCGGCGTTCCGTGCTGACGAATCAGCTGTCGAATCGGAAAATTCGGGAAGTTTGGACTCAACATTCTACACAGCTTCTTGTAAGCTAGATCTCTCCATGATGACTAACATTCTCTGATTTTTGCTCTTTGAAAACCTGCAGCTGATTTATGACGACTCGGCGACGTGTGCGTGAAGTAGTTCTCCAAATCCTCTTTGAAGAAGATGTTAACCCCGTCCGACCCGAAAAGGCGGCCTCAGAGTTTCTAGCAACGCGTTTGCTCAAGAATAAACCGCTAATCGCGTTTGGCGAAGGACTCCTGGCCGGCGTTCGCAAAAATCGAAAATCCATCGACGAGTCGATCGAGAATCATGCTGCCAATTGGTCCATTAAGCGGATGACCGTGGTCGATCGCAATATCCTACGGCTAGCTGCTCACGAGCTACTATACGCAAAGACCCCCGCCCCCGTTGCTATCAATGAAGCGATCGAACTCGCGAAGCGATACGGACAAAAAAATTCAAGCCAATTTGTAAATGGAATACTCGATCGGCTTAATCGGGAGTCGCAACAAGCGGTTAAGGTTACTTCCGCCGCAAGTGAACCGGTTGACGGCGACGGACTTGTCGAAGCAGTCTGATTCGCTCATGGTCGAATGTGGGTATGAGGCAATCGTGCTTCTTCACAGCTTAAAATGAGGGTTGAGCTAAACCCGTACAACGGCCTTCCAGTCCGTCGGTGCCAATGTTTGTCGACGGACTGGAAGTCCGAAGTACCCTAAAACTTAGCTGTGACGAAGCAATAGGTTCATTCCGCAGCAACGGTTAGCGTTTTTTCCCATTAAAATTTCTGTCTCTGCGTTTTCCGGTTAGAGCGATTGTTCGAATCGTTTCTTTCGAGCAAGCCCCTTTTTTAATCGGGCTGCTGCGCGAGTCGTTTCCAGACCTCTGGCAAACGTTGCTGAATGAGGTTCAAACTTGCCGCCGGCAGCAGTTGCTTCGTCATCGGAACAAATCGAGTATCTTCGATGTGCAGCAAGCCAGGCAAACGCGTGTATTTGTATTCGGTGGTCAGCGTACCGTCAGGGTTGAGAGGCAATTCTGTATTGGATCCATCTGGTACAGAAATATAGAACTGATCCGCTTGGGGCAACTTTTCCATTCGATCGGCTTTTCGCAAGCGATGTCGCGCCAATTCACGGAATAATTCTTTAGCGGTAAGCACAGCTGGGTTCACGAATTCGATCTGGGAGGCAATCAAATTTTCGTACGGGCGGCTACCGTTTTCTTCGAACGTTCGCAGATCGTTCAGCTCGTTTCGAATCTCGTCTTGGACGAGTGGAAAATGGGTACATCCGAGGACGATCGTATCGAGTGCCGACTGACTTCCGGATTGCTTGTGCGTTTCCACAAGCTGGCGAATATCGCCACGAATACACTCATGGATGTTCGATGAGCTTGACTCAATTGCATTTGCAAGATGGACCGAACCTTGTTGGACAACTTCAGGCACTCGTTTGCCAGCGAGTCCGGTTGAAGCAGCAATGGCTTTGGGGTACGCCATGCTGCTACAGGTGCCGACCGTCGCTAGGACCCCAACGCTTCGCCTCCCATCCTTCGTTGCAATGGTCTCGCTCACGCCCCGCGCCCCAGCTTCTACAACGCCGATGACTGGCACGGACACTTGCCATGTCTTCAAGGCTGCTCGAATATCTTCCAGCCCGTATGCAGTCGCTGTATTGCAAGCGATGACGATGGCTTTCACCGGCGATTTTGCCAACGATGGCGCACGCGCTTTGTCGCTTTCCCAAAATCGCTTACCTAGGAGAAAAATGGCATCCTTGACAACTAACTCGCGAAGAAAGCCTTCCTTGCCTCGAGCGGGATAATTTCCGTACGGCATATTGGCTTGGTCGCCGAGGTATATGAATCGCTCTTTTTCAAAATCGGGCTTGCCATCAGCCTTGGGCTCGAGCGTTTCGTTGTTGAACGAGTCAACAGATAAGATGGCTTCGAGGACGGTTAATCCACCGATTCCTGAATCAAATACACCGATTGGGAAATCCGAATTAGCAACACGAAAAAGGCTTGTATCAAAAGTATGGGCCGCTGACGGGTCGGAACTACCTGAGGCGTACGAGACAAGTCTTGTCATCGCTTGATCAGGCGAATCTGCTTGAATTGGCCCGACTTCCAAGAAAACGAAACCAATCGTCCAGAGGGCAAATCGCATCGAAAAACGACCCTTTTGAGAGGAACACACGAATTTGACTACCGCTTTTTAATATCTTAGCGAGCAGGACGATCCTAAATTGCAGTGCGTCGAAAAGAAATGCGGAACTTCCACGTTGGGCGGGAGCCCGAATGCGGATAGAATAGAGTCTTCCTTCCGTTCGGAGATTGGATTTGGAACCTTTTCGCATCGTTTGCCCGTCATGTCGCGGCAAATTAGTCATTCGCCATGACTGGCTCCTGGGACAATCGATTCATTGCCCTCGCTGTAAAGCGGTTCTTGCGCTGCCAGAAACCCGCCCGAATTCGTCGCAATTGATCGAGGCAACTCTGGCCCATGTCGTGAGTTACGACTCGTCCGCCATCACTCGCGTCGACGATGGTACGCTGGCCAAGCAAGTTGCCGAGACCCTTTTGAAGCCCAATGAAGACTTAGCTTCGCTTGATGATTTCGCGATTGAGTCGGCGGTTGAAGCCTTTCGTTCAGGGACTCACGAGAGCTCGATCCGATCGGTCGATTCGGATAGAGGACCTGCCTTAGACCGAACCAAAGACGTTGCTCTTCCTGCCGTTGAGTGGACAACACCCACCAACCAGCGCAAGCGTCAGTTAATCATGATCGGCTTGGCTGCAGTCGTTGGCATTCTCTTGGCAGCCGTGGGTCTCTGGCTTTTTCTCTCTACCTTTGAAGGTTCCAAAACAATAGTAGCCAACGGACCGACACCGAAGAAATCTCCGATGGAAGGTGATTCGAAGCCAGATGTTCCGCCAACGGTCCCCGTCATACCCGCAAACGTGGAGCCATCTCCAGACGCGACCATCGAAAATCCAAAATCGACTGTCGGTGAAGGCAACGAACCTCCCAATAAAGTCGTTGCGACGGATCAAGCCTTAAATCTGGATCTGAACGCCGTACCTTCCGCGGCTATGCCACCCTCTGCCGTATCGATTGACAATCCCCCCGCGGATGCAATTCCTAAAACAACGTCGACGCCGGTTCCATCAACGGCTCCCATTGAACCTCCGGCAGACTCCGCATTGATACCGACGCCGTCTCCTGACCTTCCCGATTCGATGCGTCGGATGAGCCGACTCTTCGATGGTAGCGGTACTTCGCTTTTAACAGACGCCTTTGCAAGCAACCCAAACACCAAGGATGTTCGGGAGCAAATCAATGTAGAGTCACTATACCATCCAAGCGCCGTCGAACTTCCAAAGTTGAACTGGCTAAGAGAAAGTAAGATTCGAAGATTTAGTTCTCAAGACCAGCCACTCAATCGGCTCATGGTTATTCTTGGCCAACTGGCTGGAGGACCCATCGGTTGGGACAGCGACCATGCTCGCTATTCAGGCGTTGGGATGGAGACGTTGATGTCGCTCGACATCAACGACCAAGATGTTTTCTCAGTCCTCGAGTTACAGCTCAAACCGCTAGACATTGGACTTCTCACCGATTCGTCGGAGGTAGTTTGCCTGCGAGCCAACAATCCGTTGATTGAAGCGAAACTTCCCACTGATTGGTCGATCGATGACCTCATCGGAAAGAACGATAGCCTAAGTGAATGGCGATCGCTTCTCGTGGCCTACTTTCCGAAACTTGCGGCACGATGGAATTTCGAAGGACAGAGGATCGTGTGGACGAGTGACGCGTCGCCGTTGGAAAAAGCGTATGTCGCTGGTTTTATCGATCAGATTCGCGTCGCTGGTGGCTTGCCTGTCAAGTCAAAACTACCGCTATCGGTGATCGATCCGATGATCGGCTTGAATGAGCTCGATAAACGACTAGCAGCCACCGGAACGCGAATCCTGGCCGAACCCATGTCGACACCTCAGTTGCTCGACCTAGCGGCTCGCGATCTTGGAATCGAACTCGTTTTTGATTGGTCGTCACTTTATTCGCACGGATTCTCCCACGCGGCCTTCGATACGGTCTTACTGCGTGGACGAAAATGGCCTGAAGTTGTTCGCTTTACCCTCGACAAATTTGCCTTGGTGGCAGTCGCCGACGGTCCGGGTCGAATTCGCCTTACAACGCTTCCCAAGCAACGGCAGATGCTGAGAACGATTATCGTTGAAGTTTCAGCCGACGAAGGTATTGAAAAGATGATGGATCGTTTCAGACGGCTTTCTCCTACAGATGCAGAAGGGCGATCCGTGCTTCTCGCTCAAATTCTCCCCGCGATGGAAAACTCGAATCCCAATAAGCGTTTGGCCGCCATACTAATCTGCCCACCCAACACGGATCAGCTTCGAGACAATGCCATACGAAGACTACTCGGCCTTCCTGTCATAAAGTGATCGATTCTCTTTTCGTGATCTACAAGCTGTTCAACCTTGCAATAAGCTTGTGACCGTCCGCTTCATTCAACGCCGTGTGATGCACGACGATCGTAGAACGGCTTGCTTGGGCGGCATTCGTTAGTTCGCCTGATCGGCGACAACGCGAAGCTCCGCGCGTCACGAATCCACGAAATCCGGCTCCTACGGCGAGTCCCTCCTTCAGCAAAATTTCAACGATCGCATTTCTCCGAGAATCGACTTCCGATTCATCAGCCAGCGTGCAAAATGCCCACTTGTAGAACGAATGGTCCTCGATGGAATTTGCGCGAACGGCGAGTTCAATGTGCGGCGATTGAATTTGGCTTTCAATTTTACGAACAGCATCCGAGTGTCGTTTTCGCTTCGAATCGAGCTGCGCGAGTTGCGGTTCGAGAACGGCCGCTTGAAGCTCAGACATCGCGAATGCGTCATTCCCGCGATCGCGAAAAACCCGCATGCGTTGATCAATTCGAGGGTCGTTGGTCATCACAGCCCCCCCTCGTCCCGCCGATAAGAGTTTGGAACCGCCAAAACTCAACACGCTGCAGTCTCCCCAACTTCCGACGGGCTGTCCATCTACTATGGCGCCTGGCATTTGACAGGCATCCTCAATCACGGCGATTTCATGCGATGCAGCCCAATCGCAAATGGCTCGCATGGGAGCCAACGTCCCATGAAGATGAGACACGACAATCGCCTTTGTTGTAGGCCCAATCGCTTGTTCCAGAGATTCGACGTTATCGACCGTCCACGATTTTGCTCCAATGTCGACCATTACAAGCGACGCGCCGGTCGCTTCAATCGCGCGAAAGTTTCCTGGGAAATCGTAAGCCGCCAAGATGACTTCATCGCCCGTTCCAATTCGACAACCGCGAAGCGCTAGTTCGACGGCGATCGTCCCACTACAACACAGTTGCGTTTTATCGCGCAAAAATCGTTGCGACAGATCCAAGGCTAGTCTTTTAGAGTAGTCGCCCTCATACCGTGCCCACGCACCTGTCATCGCCAAGTCATGTAAACGTTCCATAATCGCAGGATCGACTAAATCCGTATCGATGCTGGCAATCGGCTCGTTTTCAACTTTAGGGTCGATAGATATCGGCTTTCAATTGATAGTACGTCCCTTGCAGCGTCGCATGCGGTTCAATATGACTATCGACACGCAGTGTGCCCGCCAGACGAACTTGCTTGAGACGAAATTTTGCGACCGCATCTCCAGTCAATTGCACTTCAACCATGTGGGTCAGTTTTGGTTGTCCACCGAAACAGCAGGTGGCAATATCGGGCACGATCACGAATCGATTTGCGGTACCGCTGGTCACGGAGGTCGGAAGGATATAGCCCTTCAAGAAAACCTGTTTGCCATTCAAAGCCATCGCCGATTCCGGCGGATAGTCTGCTTCGATATACGGGCTCTTCAATTGACTGAAGGAAATTCGCTCGTATCCGTCTGGCACTTCCGTGCAATAGGTATAGATATGCAAGGCTGTCGCACCGACGAGCGTTGTCAACCCAACGACTAAAGCCAAATGAGCGATCGGTTTGCCGGTAATCTCGTCGGGATAGCGACGAAACTGAGTAAGACTGACTAACCCCAGTACGATTGCAACCACGGGCAGT
>JANOAI010000322.1:0-2363 GCA_031411055.1 Pirellulaceae bacterium | reverse complement strand
TGATTCGGAAAACGGGGTCAGGTACCAAAAGTGCAAAGCACCCGAAGGGCCGTTCCGGCTTTTGGTACCTGACCCCGTTTTCCAAGCCTACGTCGTTCATGAAAATGCTCTAGAACCAAGGACTTTTGAAGGATAATCCATGTCGCTTGTCACTGAATCACCCAACAAATCGCCGATTGATCCAAATGTGGAAGTAATCGATAAAGGCGGACCGGAAAAGGACTCACCAACCAGAAAAGAGTTCTCGGCAAAGCAGTTGATGCTCGGTGCGATATTTGGAATCATCTTCGGCTTCCTACTACAAAAAGGTGGCGTTGCAAAATACAACGTTCTCATGGGCATTCTACTGCTCGAAGATTTCATAGTGGTCAAGGTCATGTTGACTGCGATCTTGGTGGGAACAGTCGGGATATTTACCATGCGTGCGATGGGGCTCGTGAAATTGCATATTAAACCGACGCGATATGCGGCCAACGCTATGGGTGGCTTGCTTTTCGGAATCGGATTCGCATTACTTGGATATTGCCCGGGCACGGGTGCGGCTGCTTTAGGGCAAGGAAATTACGACGCGATTGTTGGAATCGTTGGTCTTCTGGCCGGATCGTACTTCTTTGCCGAGATGTCATCTATACTCAGCACGACAGTGATGAAATGGGGTGATCGAGGCAAGTTGATGCTCCATGAAGTCGTTGCCCTGCCGCTCCTCATATTCTTGATCCTTTGGAGTCCATTCTTGGCCCTCGTCCTATTCGCAGTGGATCGCTTGGCCGTTCGGTAACATCCCTCCCTGCTTTTTACAATGCTCCAATTGACGAGCAACTGCTTAAAATTGTGTTCAGACAGTCTTTACTTGACTCACGCATCAATGCTCGACGCTCGCTCTCACGCGAGTGAAAACACGACTTGAGTTTATACGAAACGAGGAACAAAAATGTCAAGGCACTCCATATCAATGGGAATTATCCTGATGCTTGGGTACGCGGTAGCGAAAGCACAGCCTCAGCCCACAACGATAAGCAAAGAGCGTCTGGTGTTACAAACTGTTGTTCATGTGAACTCAATCAGTCCAGTTCGCCATGGTCATGGGCTCAGGAATATCGCAAACGTTTTGAAGCAAGAACCGGACGCCCAAATTGAGGTTGTCTGCCACAGTGACGGAATTAAGCTGGTTGTCGAAGGTGAATCAAGACACACCGAGAAAGTTAAAGAACTGATCGGGCAAGGAGTGCGATTCATCGCATGCGAAAATACGATGAAGGAGAAAAAGATACCGCGAGACAAACTTCTTCCGGGTGTAAAAACTGTTTCGTCTGGGGGTTGTCGAAGTTATCAGAAAACAGCAGGAAGGTTTTGGCTATTTCAAACCTTAACGCAGGAAGGAATTCTCCTTGCGAATCACTCATCTGTAATGGAGTTCCCCACAAAAGTTGACAGTGAATCTGTTTTCGCTCAGTTGCAATTTCCTGACTCGTCGCAATGGGAAACCGTTGCGGCGAGTCTTTTTGACTGACTGTCAAATCGGAGTACATGACCGATGCTCCACGTAAGGCGCAGTACGTCATCGTAAGTGGTTTGCCAGTGTCTGGGTTGGTGAGTGGAACCAACTCAGCCGGACCACCATCCACGTCCGGTGTCGGGCGAATCCAAATCTTGGTAAACACGTCGCGAGCCGGTTTCGGAATATCTTCGGCTGGATAATGCAAGCCAAGCTACGGGTCAAGATCGGCCCGTTTGCTCTCTGCAAACACCTCGCCATGGCCGTCGGCGTGGAACTTGTAGATCATGACTCGATCAAGTCCGGTCAGAGCTCGGACTTCCTCGGCCGCTACATCGCAAAAATGCTGGAGTGTTTCCGCCGTCTGAAGCCGGGTAACCGTCTTCTTCACCAGCGTGTAATAGTTCGGCTCACTTGCATCGGTACGACCTGTGGCTTCCAACTCGATCACCACGACACCGTCGATCGTATGAACCGTAAGATCGAGCGCAGGTCCATCACCGCGAGCCGGCAGCGTGACGACATACAATGGGTTTCGATCTGTCGGCTCATTTGCTAGAAATTCAACCAGTCTGGCTTGGCCGACGGCTCCGAAGGCCACGCCAACCGGCTTGCTAAGTCGCTCGGCGCGTGTCCGAGCAGCTCAGCGGTATTTTCGCTCGCCTGAAGTATAGTCAAATCCGAAAGACGCAATACCAGGATTGCCCCATGAGCCTGCACGCAACCCGGAGTTTGGACTGGCTCGCTATCGCAGTTGGTTAGGGTTACACCGTGGCGCTTGACACTGTAAGCTTGACCGTCCCATGGCGGTGATGTTTCGGTAGAATTTGCGGAATGGGTTATTAGGACTGAACTCCAACCGCGATCC
>JANOAI010000321.1:0-9676 GCA_031411055.1 Pirellulaceae bacterium | reverse complement strand
TGCGGTGTGGAACAAAGTGATGAACCTGGATCGCTTTGACTTAGCACCAGCCCAACGAAACGGATCCGCTCTGGTGTCAGCTAGGAAGTGAAATGAAATAGGCAAGTGCCGATGCTCAAAACACCCTTTTGAGCGTTTTCCGATACAAGCTCGCAACGCAAGCATGTAAATCCCGTGCTAACTCGCACCGGTCCGGACACGCCGGCTGGTGGTGACCGGTGCGATTTAGCAAACCCTAAATTTCCTTTCTGCGAGCCAAGAAATCGCTGCCGCCAGCTGCAGAAATAAGATCCACATAGAGGCAGATCCATCACTTTTACTCGTGAATGCGATTTTCACCAGCAGCGTGAAATGCTGCCAACTCCAATTCGAGTTCAATAATTCTTGACTGAAGCTTTTCCCGAGACGGCGCAATTTGACCTGTCGAAAATCGCTGATGAATGTGCTGAGGACAGTTTACATCCCATGCGTTCACATGGAACACAATCGCTCGCTCGACCGATCCTGAATAGGATGCGTCCTGCAGGCGTTCATCTATTGCTGAGTCACCTTCAACCACTTTGGCTGTTCCCCACAGCTTTACTCGCCGACGGTTGGCGTAGTCCATTAAGAAGATAAACGTTTTCGGGTTCTCCAAAAGATTGCCGACGCTGATGTACTGACGATTGCCGCTAAAGTCGGCGAAAGCCAACGTCTCGTCGTCGAGCACTTTCAGAAACCCAGGAGGCCCGCCGCGATACTGAATGTAGGGCTGGCCCAGTGCGTTGGAGGTTCCCAAGTAGAACATGTCGAGGTCATGAAGGAAGCCAACAAGGTCGGCGGTGATCTTGGTCTGCCAGCCAACGTTGCGCTCCATGCGAGCGTAACCGACTCGTGAACCCTTTTGCGTTTGCACTGCTTTGACGGAAGGAGTGAAAGCGATATCGCTGGAGAATGCGGACATGATTTATCCTAGTCATGATTGGCATTGAAACTTACAAACGAACTCGCTCTCCACTGGAAGTGCGAGTTTATATCGAGTGAACCACGTCTACTGGCGAACTTGGCGGTCAAGAAAATCGTGCATCCGTTTCGCGATCTCGTCGCTGCTGGTCTCCAAGGCAAAGTGCCCTGCGTCGAGCAGGTGATATTCGAGGTTTTTCAGATCCCGCTTGTAAGGCTCTGCACCGGCTGCAGGAAAAATCTGGTCGTGTTCGCCCCACACGATCAACATCGGCGGCTGGCTCTGCCTGAAATACTCCTGCCACTTTGGATACAAAGGAGGATTGCTGCCGTAGCTAAGAAACAGGTCAAGCTGGATCTCTTGGTTGCCGTCTCGGTCGAGCAGGAATTGATCATGTACCGGTCCGTCCGGACTCAGTCTGCTTCGATCTTTGACACCGTGTGAGTATTGCCACTTGGTCGCATCGTAAGCGAGAAAACCACGCAGGGCTTCTCGCTTCGACGAATCTGTAGGTGAATTCCAGTACGCCTTGATCGGCTTCCAGAAATCGTTGTCCAGCCCCTCGTCGTAGGCATTGCCGTTTTGAACGACGATGGCGGTAACACGTACAGGGTGCGCAACAGCCAAACGGTAGCCAATCGGCGCGCCGTAATCTTGAACATACAGTGCATAGTTTTGGAGTCCAATTTTTTCGGTGAAGCGGTCGATCACTTTTGCTAGGTTGTCAAAGCTATAAACGAACTCTTCGCGCGATGGCATGGCGCTATGTCCAAAGCCTGGATAGTCCGGTGCAATCAAATGGTATTTGTCCGCTAGCTCCGGTATCAGGTTGCGAAACATCTGCGAACTGGTTGGGAAGCCGTGCAACAGCAAGACAGTCGGCCCGTCTTTGGGACCGGCTTCGCGGTAGAAAATTTCTAGGCCGTCAACGGTAATTGTTTTGAATGCGACGCCTCGCAAACTTGACTGTGAGCTCGCGTGTGCGGGTTCTTCTCCGATTGCTGAGCGACTGTGACTGATTGCGCTGCCGGCAAGCGTTAAGACAGCAAAAAATAGGGCTTTGTAGATACTTCGTTTCATAGTTTGGTCTCATTTAGTAAATGGGTTTTAGCAACAGTTATTCGATCACTTGATTTCTAAAATTCCAGGGTGCTCCGTTGGGCGAGGCCCTGGTGCGCTCCAGAAGAATTTGCGATCGCATTCTGCAATCGCAATGTCATTGATGCTCGCTTCCCTACGACGCATCAGCCCACTTTCGTCAAACTCCCAAAGCTCGTTGCCGTAGCTCCGGTACCAGTTACCCAGCCCGTCATGCCATTCGTATTGAAACCGAACGCCAATCCGATTCTCGTTGAATGCCCAAAGTGCCTTCATAAGTCGGTAGTCCATTTCGCGGTCCCACTTGTCGGTCAGGAAAGCACGAATCTCGTCACGACCAGTCACGAACAGACTGCGATTACGCCATTGGGAGTTCTCGGAATAAGCCATCGCAACCCGATTCGGATCGCGTGAGTTCCAAGCATCTTCGGCTGCACGAACTTTCGCAGCGGCGGTTTCAAGCGTGAATGGCGGTCGAAGTTCGAAAGGAGTTGGCATGATTGAGTTTCCAGATAGCGCGAGTTGCTAGAACGAGTTGGTAGGACAATTCTAGGCGTGTTGGACAAACGTCCCTTCGCTCCAATGCTTGTCGGCGGCCGTGCGGCGCTCTTGCTCGTTTTCATTCCACTGAGGTAGTGTGTCACCGCCAGCTCCGCGATAGAAAAGCGCTAGTCGTCTGTCGGCGGTGGTTTTGAAGTTCGTCGGATCGATGCCGAACAGCTTTCCTTCACTAGCTGCGGTGGCGCAGTAACCACCGTAAAGCGGCACGAAGCGAAGTAGATCTGCATCGAATCGTTGCTTGTTGGCTTCGGTCGCAAACAGATACAAGCCGTTGTCGGAGACGGAGATGAAGAGCGGATCACCAACGCTAACCTTGCCTTCGATGTAAGCAACTACGTCGTATCCGCTGGCTGCAACTTGAAGCTGTTTCACTTGATTGGACATGCTTTTTCTCCGGTAAAAGTTGGTCAAAGTGTGTGGGCAGACCGGCCCACATCGGTTGCCGAAGCGCCACCGTGTCCCACTCAGAGCGACTTGCTCTGAGTGTCACTAGCGGCAGAAGTTCCGTTGAGTCCGCTGCACAGACGATTAGCTGATAGCACACGCTTGATCGGCTGCGCAGTTTTCGTGTCCTTCAGCGATCGCTTTAGCGCGTGGAAAGTCGATGTCCGTGTCCGCCACGTGATTGAAGTAGTTGGTGAAGATATTGAGGGCGACGTTGGCAACAACTTCGGCTATCGCACCGTCGTCGAGTCCAGCACTTCGAAGGTTCGTCAACTCGGCTTCATCGACTACGCCTCGTTGCTCGACAAGCCTTCGTGCGAAACGAATCATGGCATCTGCCTTAGGATCCACCGCTGTTCCGCGTCGACTGTCGAGAATTTGATCCGTCGACAAGCCAACCATCTTGCCGATGGTTGAGTGAGCGGCGAGACAATACTCGCAGCCATTCGCTTGACCAACCGCCAACGCAATTTGCTCGCGTACCTTGGCTGATAAACTGCCCTTGGCCAAAGCTCCGCTGAGCGCCAGGTAGCCATCCAATACGGCTGGTGCGATGGCCATTGCGCGAGTCATGTTGGGAACCAGGCCTAGCTTGCTTTGAACGCCGTCGAGCAGTTCCTTTGCTTTGCCGGTTGCCGTTTCAGGGTTGAGTTGAGTGATGCGAGCCATAATCGTGCCTCTTTTGAAATCTTGGTTTCGTTTCTGATCAAGCGTTCTCGATCTTGTATAGCTTCTCGTAATCACTTTCTGTGCCAAAAGACGCCTGATTCCTTAAGTGATTTGGCAGTAAAAACTTATGGCAATTCAATCTCATTGGCATGAACAGCGAAATTTCGTTGAAACGCGAATTTTCGTTGCGAAAGCACGAAATGTCGTTACAGTGAGCGCATGGCATCTCAACTTGAATCACCGACAGGCTTAATCAAAGACCCCAAGAAGCTCTTGCTGGAATTGGCAGGGCTGCATCAACTTTCGGAGTTGCTCCCCTTTGCAGTCCGGCAGCTAGCAAGCGGGCAGTCCGTAGCACTCGTTCGAATATGGCTAATGCTGCCACCGCTCGATGATGACTGCGGAAAGTGTCGCTTAGTAAGCGAGTGCCACAGTCGGCAAAGATGTCTTCATCTCGTGGCAAGCGCGGGTCATTCGCTTGACAAGTCGCTTAGGAGTTGGGACCGACTTGATGGCAGGTTCCGGAGATTTCCGATTGGCGTGCGCAAGGTGGGCCAGATTGCGAACACCGGCAAGTCCCTTGAAGTGCCGAACGTTGGCGATGATCCATCGTGGGCTGCTGATCCGGATTGGATTCTGAAAGAACAAATCTCATCGTTTGCTGGTCACCCATTAATGCATCGCGGCGACGTGCTTGGAGTTATAGGCTTGTTCGCTCGCAATCAACCCGGCTCGTTATGTTTTGAGTGGCTACGCATGATTGCCGATCACCTTGCCGCTGCGATTGCGAATGCTCGGGCGGTGGATGAGATTGCCGCGCTCAAGAGGCAGCTAGAGCAAGAAAACGCATATCTGCGGGATGAGGTTCAACAGACCGCAGCGTTTGGAGACTTGCTTGGGCAGAGTCCAGCACTGCAGGCGATGACGCGGCAGATTGAGCTCGTTGCGCCGACGGATTCCGCCGTTTTGATTCTTGGTGAGAGCGGGACGGGTAAAGAAGTTGTGGCCCGAGAGATTCACCGGCGTAGTCGTCGCGCGGATCGTCCCTTGATTAAAGTGAATTGTGCGGCGATCCCTCGCGAGCTTTACGAGAGTGAGTTTTTTGGCCATGCTAAAGGCGCATTCACGGGTGCGCTGCGCGATCGTGTTGGCAGGTTCGAGCTCGCAGATGGCGGCACATTGTTCCTCGACGAGATCGGAGAGATACCGCTTGATCTACAAGCCAAGTTGCTGAGAGTCCTGCAAGAGGGGGAGTTGGAGCGCATAGGCGAGGAACGTACTCGACGCATTGATGTGCGGATCATTGCAGCCACCAATCGCAGCCTAAGAACCGAAGCCGAGGAAGGGCGATTTCGCCAAGATCTCTTCTATCGATTGAGCGTCTTTCCGATGGAATTGCCGCCGCTTCGAAAACGCATCGAAGATATCCCCCTCCTAGCGGAACATTTTCTCGATTGGTTTGCTCGTCGACTTGGGCGTCCGCGTCCCCGATTAACATTAGCAAATGTCCAAGATTTGCAGCGATATCGTTGGCCCGGCAATGTCCGTGAATTGCAGCATGTTTTGGAACGAGCGTGCATCGTATCAACGGCTGGCAAGTTGCAATTTGACTTGCCGAATGAAAAGCCGAAGCGCTTCGCCGAGAGTGCAGTTGCAACCGGAGCGAAGCGAATTTTGACCATCGACGAGTTTCGTGATCTTGAATCTGAAAACATTCGCCTTGCTTTGGAATCGGCAAATGGAAAAGTTTACGGTCCAGACGGTGCTGCCGCCATTCTGCGCATGAAGCCCACCACTCTTGCATCTCGAATCAAAGCACTGGGGGGGGACGCACGCTAGCTTTTACGGAATCGACTTGCCACTTTGACTTGCAAGGCGTGGAAGTGACTTGAACGCGGTGAGCTGATTTGCTTGGTTCGCCGCAGAAGATTGACAAGCTGATGGCATTTCTTTGCGATTACTAGCTCGCTTCGCATTGGGTGACCGGTGCGAGCTACGTTGTCGTGATAACAGTCCCGCTGAAGCTGAAAGCGAGGCGAGCACTGTGTGGAAAGCTGATCACCTGCGGCGCGAAGACACCTCTTGGAACGCATGGGCACCGATCTTTAAGAGTCGTGGATCCTGCGAGCCGAACTTCGGCTCTGTCGTCTCGGCGTTCTCTAGCACGGGGTCGACTTGATAGATGCCGCCGGTCTCTTGTGTGGGCAGTGTCGGCCGACGAATTCCGTCAGTGCAGAACCAAGCGTTGCCGGTGAACGAGAACGTCTCCGGTTTTGTGTCCTCGCCGACATTGGCGAAGTCCTTCAGACGGCGGTCGAAGATGATCAGATTTTCCTTGAAGACACCCTGTTGGCAGGGGAGAAACGTGTCGGTCGGTTGCTCTTGTAGGATGCGCAGCACCCAATTCTCGGGGTTGACGATCGTGTTGTGGCGGACAGTGCATTGGATCGACGAGGCGAAGGCGATCGGCGATCGGCTACCGATGATGTGGTTGCCGGCGACCTCGATGTCCTTGGCTTCGTAGTTCCGCACCTTTGGCCGGAAGAACTCGAGGTCCGTGCTGCCGCCGAGATTGATCGCGCGGCTGCCCGCATGCTTAAAGACGTTTTGCTTGACCATGATCCGCTCGCTGCCCCCCTTAAGCTGCACGCCCGTATCTTGGGAGAAGCCGGGTTTGCCGAGGAACATGCAGTTCTGCACCACACCGTCGTGGCAGCCGACCATGTCGATGGCCGAGCCGCCCCAACCGGAGAACGTGCACCCGTGCACCGCGAAGTTGTCGAGCCCCGAGAGCTTCAATCCGTTAAAGGTTCCCTTGGGGCCGATGTCCTCGATGACGATATTCTTGAAGACCATACCCACCGACGGCTCCTTGGGATTGCCGGCGTCGTCGGCATTGATGCCGTTGCCGGTGCAGCCGGAGACCTTCACGCCGCGAAGCGTGATGTAGCTGCAGCCGATGAAGTGGAACGCAACCTTGCCGCCGGCGAAGAGCGGCGGATGGCGCTCGTCCGCCGCGGCGATGATGATCGGCTTGTCCTTCGTTCCCCGGAGCGACTCGACGGAAATGTCGGGGCTGTAGCGGCCAGGGGCCAGCACGATCGTCGTCCCGGGCTGCGCGCTCTGGAACGCGGCGCGGAGTTCCTCGGTATTGCGAACGGTCGGCTTGCCGAACGATGACGGAGCTTTCTGTGGAGTACCTTGTGTAGCTTTCTGCAGTGCATCGAGCGAGCCCTCAAGGTAGATGTCGCCGATGAGGAGCGTGGCCGGGGTCGTGCCAGCGATGTACCAGCGTTTCACTTGCGCGAGAATCGCGGCCGAACCGTTGGTGTTCTTGAGATCGGCGACGGCGATCCGGATTTCGTTCTTGCCCGGCTTCAAGACAAAGGGGGCTACCACGCGCGTGGCGTAGTTCGTCGTGCCGGCGTGGTTGAGGTTGAGCTCAAGCGGGAGTTCTTTGGCGCTTTTGTTCTCAATCTCTAAGCGCAGTGCGTCAAAAGATGTCCAGTCGGCGATTTTTGACTGGTCTTGGCCGAACGAGTCGATCAAGTCGACCTGCACCGCGCCGTCGAACTTGCTAAGCTTGGTATTGTCGTCGCCCACCAGGGACGGTAATTCGCCCGCCGTCCCGCGCAGGAGATAAGCCTTAGAAGCTTTCTCGGCCGCAGGCGTCACTTTGGCTGGGGGCTCTTCATTGGGCTTAATCGCGTCTTCTTTATTGGGTTTGACGGCCGGTGTTTCGGCGGCGGTCTTGCTTGTTGTCGCGATGCCGCCGTAGGCGCCTAGACTGGCACGCCCCCCTTCAGCGGCGTTGACAGCAGGGCTGTTCGAACTTAATCGGTAATCCCCTTTGGCCGGATTGACGAAAAGCGGATCCTTCGACAGATTGCCGGTTCCTTTGATGTTCGCCTGCGAAAGCGTGTACGTGACCGTCGCCTTACTCTTGTCGTCGACGGCGAAATCCTCGCCGCCGTT
Organism: Pirellulaceae bacterium; assembly: GCA_031411055.1. Classification (GTDB taxonomy): domain Bacteria; phylum Planctomycetota; class Planctomycetia; order Pirellulales; family Pirellulaceae; genus JAIYDQ01. The sequence goes on along the minus strand of JANOAI010000321.1, from coordinate 1,986 downwards.
GTTCCAAAAGATGCAGTTCTTAACAGTCAGCTTGGAATTCCAAGTCGCTTGGACGGCACCGCCTTTGACCATCGGGGCAGAAATGTTGTCGGCGATGGTGACGTGGTTGAGGGACAGCGTGGAACCAACGCCGCTCTCATTGCCGTCGACATACACGGCCGCCCCTTCGCCGTCCGGCTTGGTTTTGTTGCCGTAGACTAGATCGTGGTCCATCGACGCATCGGCCCCCTCATCGGCGAAAAACCCAGCGCCGAGCGACGGAGCGTAGTTGGCCGCGAAGATGTTGCTGGAAAGTTTGTAGTGCCCGCCTTTGTTGACGACGATCATTCCGCCGCCCCAGCCATAACCCAGCAGTCGCGCGATCTCGTTGCCTTCGATGCGATTGTGCGAGATCTCGGCGCTGGGTGAGTTCAGATAGACGCCGCCCCCATGATCGGCGACGCCGATGTTGTTCTGAATCGTGTTGCCGCGCAGCACCAGTTTCGGGCCATCCGAAAACACACCGGCGCCCCGGCCCGATACGTTGTTGCGGATAGTGTTGTTCAAGAGCGTCAGGCTGGTACCGTCGCCGTTGGCGTAAATGCCGCCCCCGCGCGCTTCCTCGTCTGGCTTGTTAGAAGGGCATGACTGGTTTTTCTCGATCACATTGTGCGAGATGGTCGGCGTCCCGCCGTAGACATAAAACCCGCCGCCAACCCGCTGCGGTGCCGCGACGGAACACGGCCCGCCGCCCGTGATCAGGAAGCCGTCGACGACGGTCCCCCCGGATTCGTAGAGAATCACGACCGAGTCTTTGCCGTCGCCACGTAGGTGCGACGGATTGGCCGTGGGGTCGCGCGTCTTGAAACCGCTAGCGTAACCGCCATAAAGGCGGACGGCTTTTTCCGAGACTCTAACATTCTGCGGGTAGCTCCCGCCAGCAACCGCGATGACATCACCGTTTGCTGCGGCGTTGATGGCTTGTTGCACGGTTTTGAAGGGACGCAATGCGCTGCCGTCCTGCTGACCCGCGATGTCGTCATCGACAAAGAGCTTGGCCGCAATCACGGCGCGGAGGTCTTCCTTCGCGGGTTGCGCGAGCAATTGTCCGGCGCCCATGATTAGGGCCATGATCAACAGTAAAAAAATTCTCGTGAGTCCGAACAAAGATCGCACGCTCATGTGTTGTGACATTGGATTCCGATCCTTTCCGAGAATTGACGAGAATCATCGCGCGCATGGGCGCTGGACCTTCTCAACGTATCTTATGCCGTGCGTCGCAAGAGTTCGACGACATTCGGGATGAATCCTGAAATTTCACTAACGAGTTTCCAAGGACGCTCTCCTCAATCACAAGGCCAGCGCATCTAGGCACCCAAGGACTACCCGGGATATAAACCAATTCAAAGTCCTTGCCATTCTTCGACAAAGTCCCCTTCAATTCCCACACCTTGGGACCAGTACTTAAAATCGTATCCCGCGGAGTCAAAAGCATCGGCCCTAGATGTGGATACGTGCGTCCCGTGTTCAAGAACGGAAACAAATTGAATTTCCGATGTCAGAAGACTCATCTATGACGATTCGACTGTCATTCCCCGCATGGCTGGTAAACGGCAACACTCACTTAGACGGAGATTATTAATAAATTCATCAGATTGTTTCTGCAACCTTTATTCGACCACCAATTTTCCACGTCCCCGAGTGAATCAATACCCCGTTCACCTGCAAGTTGACGGAAATATTTTAAGATTTTGGTTGAGCAAAGCTCCAAGAAGGTGCCCTTTTTAAATTTGCTCCAGGTAGGTTATTGCGAGAACCAACCTGATTTGATTAGTCCGCAAAGTGAGACCGGCTGGTGGTGACCGGTGCGACTATGAAGTCCTGGGTTTGCAAGTGGCGGTCGCCACTATTTTGGGAATTCTTTTTGTTTACATGTTTTGAGGCTCCGGTTGATGCCTGGGTCGTCGTCGTTTGTCGTTCGCTCACCACGGCGAAGTGAGTCTTCGA
>JANOAI010000320.1:0-7039 GCA_031411055.1 Pirellulaceae bacterium | reverse complement strand
AATGATCTCGCCAGCCCGATCCGATGTCGACGGATAAACCACATCGTCCACCGAAATCTTCCCCTCTAGCTTCGAAGCGCTCTTGCTATCGACTTTTTCCGTTTCCGTGGAATAGAACGCCCGAAGAATTTCGGCATCCGTACTGTACTTCGGGCTCATCGCTCGAATGAGCGTCATCACAGAGAACTTACCGCTCTGGTCGATTCGTACCGAAAGACTGTCCTTCTTGGTTACGTTGACTTCAATCCAACTACCGCGCTCAGGAATCACGCGCGCACTTGGAACCTTGCGATTCGAAGTCCCCTCTTCCTCTTCCACAAAGTCGACACCCGGGGAGCGGTGCAACTGACTCACGACGACACGCTCAGCCCCGTTGATGATGAACTCGCCACCACCGAGCATGACAGGGATATCGCCAAGATAGACCTCTTCTTCGAGCGGTTGCTCGCGATTCAATCGAAGCCAAACCTTAAGCGGCTTACCAAAAGTCAAACGCAACTGACGACACTCGTCAGGCGTGTAACGGGGTTTACCAAGCTCGTACCGCAAGTATTCCAGCGACACCTGCTTGTCATAACTTTCAACCGGGAAAATTTCTTGAAAAACCGACTCGAGTCCCTGGGAACGCTTGCGTTTCTCAGGCGCGATATCCTCTTGCAAAAAAGCTTCGTACGAAGCGGTTTGCAGGACGGTCAAATTCGGAATCGAAAAGACACTGCGTCCCGAGCCGAATTGACGGACCGAAGTAGGTTGTAGACGACGTTTCGACGATGTTGCCATATGAGCTAATTGACTCCGCGAATCATCCAAGGGTTATGGAACGAATTACCACAACGACGATATTGAGCGAACGAACGAACGACGAATAATTGATCCGCAGCCGACACACCACTGCGAATTCGCCGACAAAAATGAACTTGAAAAATGAGCGCGCACAGATAGCGGTCCACGCAAACACGCGTCTCGAAAAAACGAAAATACACCCAAGCCACCAACCACGTCGATAGTGTAGCGTAACAGCCCGATCCCCGTAAACGGGTCCGGCGTACAAACTTACGAAAATTGACCGCTACTAAACTAGTCCGTTGCTAGCAATCGGTTCTCGGCAAACAACCCCCCATAAAGTGGCCTTTAGAGGGGCTTTCTCAAACAATCAGAGACAGGAGCGGCTGACAACAAATCCGAATCAACCTGTTTTCTTTCGAAAACAAGATCGTCCAATCGTAATTTGACGTCGCCAATTCGCTTGTCAGCGAATCCCCACAGCCTCAATCCAACAAAAATCAGGTACCCAAGAGGACCTTAGCTCCTGATTTTTAAGCGTTCGCCCGATTCCAAAACCGAGCGAATTCCGATCAAACCTCTGCTCAAGCGCATCCAACACGCCCGAACAGGAAAATTCGACTGGATTGATTAATCAACTACTTAAGCTCGACGGTAGCGCCGACCTCAACAAGCTGAGCCTTGACCTTCTCGGCTTCGTCTTTAGCAATGCCTTCCTTGATCTTGGCTGGAACGGCTTCGACCAATTTCTTAGCGTCCATCAGCGAAGCACCGGTGAGATTCTTCACGACCTTCACGACGTCAAGCTTCTTATCGCCGAACGATGTCATGATAACATCGAATTCAGTTTGCTCGACAACTGGAGCCGGTCCGCCACCACCTGCTGGTGCAACCATAACAGCTCCACCGGCGGCAGCTTCAATGCCGTGAACTTCCTTCAAATAGTCGCTCAGCTCTTTAGCTTGCTTGAGCGTGAGGGTGACGATCTTATCGCCAATGCTCTTGATATCGTCCGCAAAAGCGGTGGCTGAATCAGACATAGTTACTCAATACCTTTATTAGAAACAAACTTCTTCAAAAAGATGCCTGGAACCAAGCGAAATCCGTCCCTGCCGAACCACTCGTCAGGGAATTCCAGGCACCTCTTCAAATGCCAATTTAAAATTACGTAGACTCTTCTTGCTTTTCGATGATCGTCTTGATCTGGCCAACAATCTTGCTGCCAGCACCCAACAGTTGGCTCGAGAGTTTTGATCCCGGTCCAAGTATCTGACCAACCAACATCGAAATTTGTTCGCGACGGCTTGGCCACTTGCTGATCGCTTTAACCTGATCCGCAGTCAGGGCCTCACCATCCATCACGCCGCCTTTGATTTCGAAACCTTTGACGGTTCCGGAAACTGCCACAGCGGTAATTTCCTTTGCCAAGGAAACAAAATCATCACATCCACTCGCAACAGCGACGCTGCCAGACAGATTTTCGAAGGCGGGCCGTAAGCTTGTACCGTCGGTTGCTCTCGCAGCCAACGTTCGCTTGACAACCATGACCGAAATCCCCTTCTCACGGAAGGTTCGGCGAAGGTCGCAATTGTTGTTCGCCTCGACACCCGTTACGTTAATCACGACCGCATCCTTGACGCCATCGAGCCGACTTTGAATATCGCGCGTAACAAGCCGCTTTACTAATTTGCTCATGTACTCTTACTCCTGAACCTAGCTTGCGACGCGTACACTTGGGGACATCGTCGCACAAATGGCGATCGACTTAACATAGGTGCCCTTGACCGAATTCGGCTTGAGCGATTGAACGAAACTGATGAAGGCAGCAATGTTCTCGGAAAGCTTCGTCGCGTCAAAGCTGAGCTTACCGACAACAGCATGGAGATTCCCTCCCTTGTCGTTGCGGAACTCAACCTTACCGGCTTTATATTCCTTCACAGCACGACCGATATCGGCAGTAACCGTTCCAGCACGCGGAGCAGGCATCAGCCCGCGAGGACCAAGCACCTTTCCGAGAGGACCGACCACACCCATCATATCCGGGCTAGCGATACACACATCAAAGTCGAGAAACCCTTCCTTGATTCGCTTGGCCAAATCTTCGGCCCCTACGACGTCCGCACCCGCGTCTTGAGCGACTTTAACCAAGTCACCTTTGGCGAAAACGGCAACGCGCTGCATCTTTCCAATCCCGTGCGGAAGCACTACGCTCCCTCGGATAATTTGGTCAGCTTGGCTTGGATCAATACCGAGCTTAATGTGGATTTCGACTGTTTGATCGAACTTGCGAGGAACAAACCCCTTCAAGACCTCAACAGCTTTGTCGAGCGGCAGAACTTCCTTACCAGGAGTCTTCGCCAACATGATTTTCATGGCTTTGGTTGCTTTGACCATAGTTTAACCCTCTACCTCAATACCCATACTTCGAGCGGTCCCTTCGATCATTCGTCGGGCGTGCTCGATATCGCGAGCATTTAAGTCAGCCATCTTCTTTTTACAAATCTCCTCGACCTGTGCGCCGGTCACTTTACCGACCTTGACCTTACCAGGCTCCTTCGAAGCACTTTTCAGGCCAGCAGCGATTTTGAGCAACGCCGAAGCTGGAGGACTCTTCGTCTTAAACTCAAACGTACGATCCGAATAAACTGTCACGACGACAGGAATTGGGATGCCGTTGTACTCACGGGTCCGCTCGTTGAACTGGGAAACAAATTGACCCAGATTCACACCGAACTTACCGAGCGAAGTACCGACTGGAGGCGCTGGTGTAGCCGCGCCACCCGGCACCTGGAATTTCGCTTGTCCGACCAACTGTTTAGCCATATGAGGCCTACCTAATGTTCCTTGGACTGCTGATTAAAATAAATGAGTAAAAATCAAAACGCTCTGAACGAGCAAACCGACCTGACGACCAATCGCTACAGCGACTCAATCTGCCAGTGATCGAGCTCAACCGGTGTACTACGACCAAAAATACTAATGATCACCGTCACACGGCCATTGGCTTCATCAATCCGATCGACGTCACCCTCGAGGTTCTGGAAGTTCCCTTCCTTGACCCGAACACGATCGCCTGATCGAAACGGAATCGTCGTTTTCAGAGCCTGCTCTTCTTCTGCATCCGGATAGACCAACTTGATAATACGCTCGACCTCAGGATCACTCATCGGAGTAGGCTTTCCAGCCGCACCGGTGAAATCACCAACGCCCAACGTTTCACGGACCAAGAACCAACTTTCGTCAGTAATGGACATCCGAATCATCAAATAACCAGGATAGAGCTTTCGCTTGACAACCTTACGCTTGCCGGCACGCGTGAACTCAACCACGTCTTCCGTCGGCACGAGGATCTCTGCGAACTGATCTTTGATTCCCGAGAGCGCAATACGCTTTAGAATCGCATCGCGAATCGTATCTTCTCGGTTAAAAGCCACCTTGACAATGTACCAACGCATGGGTGGCACTTGAACGGTATCGCCATCGGCGGCTTGTGAATTGGAATCGCTCACTATGAAACCTTCGCGCCAGTACAATCGAACCGGAGAACCCAATAAACCAAGAGCCAGCCTAAGCTAACCTTAGATACCGAGTCGCAATTCTCCTGGCTTATGCTTTATCGATGCACCACCACGGCAAAAACCCTGGTACCCACATCGACGAAGAATCAAACTACGAAATATCGAGCCATTGAAACAGTGACACCCATACGAAGTCGTATGCAAATAGCAGCACTGCTAAAAAGGCGATCGTGAATATAACAACCAAAGAAGCTCTGTAAAGCTCAGGCCAGGCCGGCCAAGAAACTTTATTGAGCTCCGCTTCGACCGAAATCAAAAAATCAGCAAATTTAGGCCAGTTTACCAGTCGGTAACCAACCCACATGCCAACCAAAAATATGGCAACAGGAACAGACCAGCGAAGCGTATCGCCTTTCCAGCCCTCCCAAGCCGCACCCAAAGGCAAATCCAACATGAATGTCTGATAAAAACGCCAAGCACCAAGCAAACAAGCCGTCCAGATCGCCAAACAGGTGATCTGCCGGACCATTCGGCCTTGATTTCGCTTGTAAACTTCAGCCGTGAACAGCTCACCCAAGAAGGACCGGCTGTTTACGAGTTCGTTTGTGGACATTCAGGATTTTCTTTAGGACTTAAACCAAACCGATTTGTATTGAGCAGGGGCGGAGGGAATCGAACCCCCAACCGCCGGTTTTGGAAACCGGTGCTCTGCCAATTGAGCTACACCCCTGAAGGGAAGGGCCAGAAGATTTCTCCGCCAGCCCTTGAGTTCATTCAAAACACCTCCAACGGCGAACTCCATCAGTTCGCGATCGGACAGGACAACTACTCGAGGATCTTAGTCACAACGCCGGAACCAACCGTCTTGCCACCTTCACGGATAGCAAAACGAATTCCGTCGTCAATGGCGACCGTCTTTTGAAGCTCGACTTCCACCTTAACGTTATCGCCAGGCATGCACATTTCTGCGCCAACCAAATTGGCTGTACCGGTAACGTCTGTGGTGCGGAAGAAGAACTGAGGACGGTATCCAGAGAAGAACGGAGTGTGTCGTCCGCCTTCTTCTTTGCTCAAGCAATACACTTCAGCATGGAACTTCTTGTGCGGGGTGATCGAGCCTGGCTTAGCCAAAACTTGGCCACGCTCAATGTCTTCTCGCTTCACACCACGAAGTAGGCATCCGACGTTATCGCCAGCCCGACCTTCCTTCATTTCCTTGCGGAATTGCTCGACACCGGTAACGGTCGTCTTTTTCTTTTCTTCAATGAGCCCGACGATTTCAACTTCTTCGCCGACCTTAATCATCCCACGCTCAATACGACCGGTCGCAACCGTTCCGCGACCTTCAATACTGAAGACGTCTTCAACCGCCATCAAGAATGGCTTGTCTTCTTCACGTGTTGGCTGAGGAATAAAGGAGTCGATCGCTTCAATAAGCTTGGAAATGCACTCGCTAGCCTTAGGATCAGCCGGATTATCGTAAGCGGCCTTGGCATTGCCGCGAATGATTGGCGTGTCATCGCCAGGGAATCCGTACTTGTTCAAGAGTTCGCGAATCTCGAGTTCAACGAGCTCAAGAAGCTCTTCGTCGTCGACCAAATCGCACTTGTTCAAGAAGCAAACGACAGCTGGAACGTCAACTTGACGAGCCAACAAAACGTGCTCCTTGGTTTGCGGCATGGGGCCGTCAGCCGCACTTACCACAAGAATCGCGCCGTCCATCTGAGCGGCACCGGTGATCATGTTCTTAATAAAGTCGGCGTGACCTGGGCAGTCGATGTGAGCATAGTGCCGATTCGGCGACGAATACTCAACGTGCGAAGCGGAGATCGTAACCGTCTTGGTTGCGTCACGAACGGTACCGCCCTTAGCGATATCCGCATAAGATTTTGGAACTGCCAAACCCTTAGCAGCTTGAACCGCCAACAGCGCGCCGGTCGTCGTTGTCTTGCCGTGGTCAATGTGACCAATCGTCCCGACGTTACAGTGGGGCTTTGTACGCTCAAATACCTCTTTAGCCATTGCTCAAAACACCTACAAACAAAAAACAACGAACGCGCCGTGAGGTCTTCCCACGTGCTGGATCAAAAACGAAACTCTATCCGATGCAGTGGCTTCTCGAAAGACCTATCCGAAAACCACCTTTTTGAAAAACGGCTCATCGCAATCGCCAGAAACACCTAAAACGGGATTTCTTGCTCAGGAAATTGAACGCTTTTTCCAAAAGCTGCTGATGGGACTTGAACCCATGACCTCTTCCTTACCAAGGAAGTGCTCTACCACTGAGCTACAGCAGCCTACCAAAACTCTAAAATTCAGCAACCGACCGAAAAGGGGTCACGACTCATTTGTGCGAAACACCCAAAGGGCGAGTTCTTCGCAAATGAATCCTGACCCCTTTTCAACCAAAGCGGGTGAAGGGAATCGAACCCTCGTATTCAGCTTGGAAGGCTGCTGCTCTACCATTGAGCTACACCCGCGAACAGGCAAAAGGCTTGAGACTTGAAACCGCAGGATACAACCTACCGTCTCAAGCCTTGAGCCTCAAGCCTGTTCAATGGAAGGTGTAGGATTCGAACCTACGTAGGCGTGAGCCATCGGATTTACAGTCCGACCCCTTTAGCCACTCGGGCAACCTTCCGAAAAATCAATTTTCGTTTCCAGAACCAACCAAATTGACTCGGCAAAAAGAGCCGGCGAAGGGACTTGAACCCCCGACCAGCTGATTACAAATCAGC
>JANOAI010000319.1:0-7538 GCA_031411055.1 Pirellulaceae bacterium | reverse complement strand
CCGTAAAGAAGGCTTCATGCCATTCTCCAAATTGCAAGGTTTTGAGTTCAATCACCAAGTTACCTTGCAATTCTAGCGCCCTTCTTTCAAACGAAAACCCCAACAAACAAAACTCCAACTCAATTATTCAGCCTCGACTACTTATTTGCGAGATCGCTACGCCACCGTCTTCTTTGGTCACGCCGAACGCCAAAAATTCTTCGCCCTTGATCGACCGAAACTGGACACCAAACCAAGTCGCCGTTTTCTCAGTCAACGCTTTCGGACTGTCGGGACGATGTTTCGTTACTTCCGTAGGAACTTGGAGTTCAGGGATGATGGGGATCGCAGCGATGGCCTTCAGCGTAACCTTTTTGAAACCGAACTGATCCATCGGAAAATTTCGGAAGCCGACTTTCAAAGCAGGCGATCCATCTGCGACTCGGAAGTCACCTTTAGCCGGATCGAGAAATTGTGGATCGGCCACAATCGAATGGACGTCCCAGCCAAACTGAAGGTACTGCTCCTTGATCTTGCGTTCAAGCGAATAGCACGGGTTTCCATCGACTCGTTTTCCTTTGCAGTGTCGCTTGGCATACGGGCCCCGCGAGCTGTTGCCATGAAGATGTTGCCAGAGACTTCATCGCCGCTTTCGCTGTACCAAACGTGTGGGGCGAGTAGTAATGGTGTCTTCGGATTTTAGGATACGGTTTGTTTTCACTGTTGTCCTCGGATTTCTCCTTGTGGTGTCAAAATACTGAATCCTTTTCACGTTGAGCACCAAAATTCTCTCAGAACCGGACTAGCCCAGTTAACGCATCCGGCTCCCAACTAACACTTGTCGCCGGGCCACTCTTGCATGCGAGACATTGCAATCAAGTCGGTAATCGAGCCGGGGACGGCTAAGGGATGACGTTCCAGGAACTTATGGTAGTCGCCCCAACTCAGATTGGCTCCCTTATGGCTGCGGCGTCGCATCCACCGAGAACCAAGCCTGCCCGCGGTGCGCTGAAACTTCAGCAACCAATTCCAATTGTCGTTGACATTGTAGTATTGGTAGTGGCCTTTCAACTTCGCAGTCAGCGTGGTCCAAACTTCTCCGAGCGGAGTCGTCAGATTCTCGCGGAACCACTCTTTCAGAGCGGATACCTTCTGTGAGAACTTCTTCTTAGCAGTACAGCCTAGAGCATTTTCATTTTTCATATAGCCATTCGGAAAACGGGGTCAGATACCAAAAGTGCCAAGCACCCGAAGGGCCGTTCCGGCTTTTGGTACCTGACCCCGTTTTCCAAGCCTACGTCGTTCATGAAAATGCTCTAGATACTGAGCCTTTGGCTAAGAGCTACTCAGGCAGGATCTACCCCTGCTCGTCTCTCAACTATCTCCCGTTCGATTCATCCAACATTTTGTTCGTCCGTTATTCGAGTGCGGTTGTAGGCAACAGTGTGTCCATAGCCGGTTCAATGGCGTCTACCGTCGCGTTTGGTACGTATGTTATGAACCAAAAACTACCGATGATTACGGAAGTAGCAGACGCGAGCAATACCGAAATCTGTGACATGTTTATCAGCTCATGGTCATCAAATGCCTGTGTAGATATGAAAATGGACATCGTGAAGCCTATTCCTGCAAGAATCCCCGCACCCACCAGGTGACGGCGACCAAGCGAGTCTGGCATCCTTCCGAACTTGAAGTACACGGCGAGTAGGCAAAATGAGATGATCCCAAGCGGTTTGCCTACGAGCAATCCGAAGTAGATGCCCAAAGAATTTGGCTGAAACAAATTGAAGTACCATTCTCCGTGCAAGGGAATGCAGGTATTCACGATCGCAAAGATCGGCAGAATTAAAAGCGCTACGGGATAGTGTAGGCGAAGCTGGAGTCGATGCGATATACAGTCTTCACGACGTTTCGAAAACGGAATGGCAAAAGCAAGCAACACGCCGCCAATCGTTGCGTGGACGCCCGATTGAAGAAAGCACCACCACATCAACAGCCCACCAACGAGATAGGGCCAAAGGATCTGAATGCGCATTCGATTTAGGATTCCGAGAATCCCAAAAATGCTCATCGCACCTGCAAGGTATGCGAAGGCAACGTCTTTGGTATAGAACAGTGCGATGACGACAATCGCGCCCAAATCGTCGGCAATAGCCAATGCCGATAAAAACACCTTCAAGGCGTATGGAACCTTACTCCCAAATAGTGCGAGAACGCCGAGCGAAAAAGCGATATCTGTAGCCATTGGAATCCCAGCCCCGCGCGTCGTATCGGTACCAATATTAAGAGCGAAGTGAATTAGCGCAGGTATTGCCATTCCGCCAACAGCGGCAACGACCGGCAAAGCAGCATTCCTCCAAGAGGAAAGTTCGCCCACGTAGATCTCGCGCTCTAGCTCCAAGCCGATCATCAAAAAAAAGATGACCATCAAGCCGTCGTTAACCCATTGCTCGATGGGCATTCCCAAAACTGGGGAGTGAAAGAAATGTTGCATCGAATCGCCAAAGAACGTGTTTGCCAGTAAAAGCGAAGCGGCAGTGGCAAACATGAGCACAAACGCCCCCAATCGCTCGCTAGCAAAGAATTCCTTGAATAGCTTCGTGCTTCGCATCAATTTCTCCTAAGGACGAACGGCGCGGATCACCAAGTCGCCGCGATGATCTTACCATTGCCAAAACGCACTGTTCGGCGACTTCGGTGCATGGTACGCCCGGCACAGGCGTGAACTCGTAGGGTGCAAGTCCCCTGTACGAAACTGGGAATTGCTTGGAGGACAGTATACCAAATGTTACCAACTAATACTAAGTACTAGACGAAGGCAACTGCGGGGAGGCGACGAACCGTGGACAGGAAGCTTGCGAATGTGTTGGTCAAGCGAACGATCAATCCTGTTTCGCCACATTCTCGTCCAAGTTGCGAGGCTACGAACAGAAACGTTATAGTGGCCTAGAGAGATCCTGAGGTGAGTTGCCCGTGGACAACGAAACCGTTCCCAACAGACTCCAAGGTAGATGACGAGCTTGCGCAGCGAAAGTTCACGTTCATATCCGGGGAGATCTGCAACGCGTACCCGTGAGTAGGGCTTGCCTGAAAGGCGGGGCGACCAGGTAACTCGACTCGTGCTTGCAGAAGGCAGCAGAGGTCATAATACCGACCCTGGCACACCAACCAGCTGGGAAGGACCGAACGTTTCTTAATCACAAGGAAGATCCTATCATGTTCTCGAACCGTCCGAACCACATAGAAGCTAGCTCGTGCGTCCCTCCGGGAGCCGACACCGAAAAGCCCCGTGCTCTTTGGAATCTCAGCCGAGATAAATCGTCTTCGGCGAATATGAGTCCGACAGCCTTGAGCCATTCATCAGAATCGTTAATGGAAAGCATTGTCGACAAAGCTAACGTCGAGAAAGCCTGGAAGAAAGTCCGATCGAATGCTGGAGCCCCTGGTCCCGATGGCATGACGATCCAAGATTTCCCCCATCTCCTTGATCACAGTACGGATTTGGTTTACGACTTCTTGTTGCTGTTGTTGATTGAGCGTTGACCAGACTTGATCGACTTGCGAGTCTTGGTTGACCGACATAGCGCGTACTCCTTCGCGAGTTCCATAAACTGAACGACAGCGTCTTTGTTCAGTGTGGTGCGAGGCGAGTGATCGACCAATGTCGAAAGTGAGGTGGCACGCAGTGGTACGCGAAGTACTACTCCCTCCTCTGTGCGTAGAAACACATTCGCAATTCGAGCGTCTGTGCGTCGTATGGATTCGATTTGTAGCCGCTTTCCATACAGCGGCTCACGAGGATCAGTAACCTCAGCCCTATGAATGCTGGCATTGAGCGGGTCGTGGAGGTGGGTATTAAGAGATTTTGTCGTTCGACAAAGTTCAACGCGATGTTTTGATGGCCCGCGTTGCTCGGAAAATTTCCGATAAACGCCTGCTTCGACTGATCGGTAACTACTTGCGAGCAGGCGTAATGGTCGACGCCCACCTGCAGCCATCGATCGAAGGCACCATGCAAGGCGGCCCGCTCTCTCCACTCTTAGCGAACATCCTATTGGATGACCTCGACAAAGAACTCGAGAAGCGAGGTCTACCCTTTGTCCGCTACGCCGACGACTTCCTCGTATTTACCAAGACGAAAGAAGCCGCCGAACGCGTAGCTCGCTCGATAGAACAATACCTAACCCGCAAACTGCAACTGGTGGTCAATCACCAGAAGAGCCGCATCTGTAAGACGACGGAAGTCGAGTTTCTCGGCTTCTGCTTCGCAGGATACGGCGGTCAGTTTCGAGTCAGCCAGAAGAACCTCAAGAAGTTAAAAGACCGGACTCGCGAGATCACTCGCCGCAATCGCGGTGTCACGATCCCGCACCGGCTCCAAGAGCTTCGTCAGTACTTCCAAGGCGGGGTAGGTTACTTCAAGATCATCCCGATTCAAAGCCTCTTTCGCGACCTCGACAAGTGGGTCCGTCGCCGTCTCCGGTCCTGCTACTGGAAACAATGGCGCGGTCCGCGAACTCGCATCGCGAATCTGAAGAAGCTCGGTATCGGCGAACATGAAGCGATCACTCATGGTATCAGCAGCAAAGGCCCGTGGGTCATGTCATCGAGTTACGCCGTTCACGCGGCGCTCTCGACGGACTATCTCACCGGAGAAGGACTAGTCAGCCTATTAACAATCTGGCAGAAGCTTACTGCGAGGAAACGAAACGCCTAATGCGGGCCCGCATGCTAAGTGTTGTGGGAGGGGTCCGGAGAAATCCGACCCCTATCCCGATCTTTGTTAGATGCATTGTTTCGCATTTGCTGCGTCCGTCACGTGAAGCAGGAACGGACTGAAGTACTGCGAGTACACTTCGCCCAGCAAATCATGTGGCTGGGATTCGTTGTCAGACCGAGCCGTGCAGTCGATCAGCTTCCAACGATCGTGGTCACATCGAAATCCGAAACGCCACCAGTCTCCGAGTTTCCCCATCATAAGCAACTCGTAAACGGCTATAGATTTTTTGGATGCCTCCCTAATGCCCGTTGTGATGGAGACGTCTGCGATTAGTTCCTCGACCGTTTCCTCGACCGGCTCGTTCGGCGGCATCTGGAAATCGCCATTCTTGACAGTTTGCCAGTAACTTCGAACGAATCGGCCCGCGAACGATTCGAAGTTTTCTTCTAGGCTGTGCAACATGTTCCGCATCTAACGCCCACCATCATTCGGCGGCGGCCAGTAAAGTGAATTGACATCTAGCAACAGCGGACGCCGCTCGATTGCATGGTTTTGTTCGCCGAGTTGTTATTCCGAAATACGTGAGCGTCCGCCACATGTAATCAGCCCCTCTTCCTTCATCTTCGGTATTATAGTCGCCGCCATTTGCCAAAAGTCGTCGCCACCCCAATAGCTGATTTTTGATTCTATTGGCTTCCGGTTACGATAAAGCCTGTACAGTAAAGTGTTCCGAAAGGAGTTGAAAGAACCTTCAGCATATTCACGATCTTTCGCGGAAAGCATCAGTACGATTTTCCGCATTAGCAATGATGGCAAACCACATGGAAGTTTCACTTGAGCAATTATCTGTCCAGGCGTCTCGGTGATTTTTTCATCCTCGAGGCCAAGTTGTCTGCAAACAACGAAATCGATCACACGCCTCTGAATCGTTCCTAGTGGGAAACAAATCAGCAATATGCCATCGGAAATTTTTTCAATCCGATCGTTGCGAAAGGATCTCTCGAACGCAGCGATTGCATCAGCGATCGTGAATACTTCCGAAGGCGGAAGCATTCGCTTCATGTGGTCGAGCAATTCTGTCCGGCAGTTTTCGCCCGCAAAGTCCATTGGTTGTTTCTCCGGCGAACGCCTAAAATCACCCGGTTGCCACCAAGTGACTCTGATTTCAGGAAACGCCTGATCGGCAACTCGGGTTTTTTTGTTCGTAGCGTTGTCGGAATTCTACATTCCTATCGATTTTGATGTGAGCAAGTTTGCGTCACGGGACAATCGCCATTTCCCGTCTGCCAGACGCTTGAATATAGACAGAGCATTCCCCGACAATTGCTTTGCAGTACCACCGTTCTTTGGCGTGACCGTGATGTCGAGGTGAGCCATTGCATAGGCAAATTCTCCATCGACAACAATTTCTACGTACTCGCCATCACAATTCATTACGACATGCTCGTTCATCGCTTTGAACGATTCAATGAATTCTTGCCGCCCAAACGGCGGTCGTCCCGGCGTCAGGAACACAACATCTTCGGTCATTAGTTCGCTAATCGTAGCAATGTCACCATTCACCGTGGCGCGAAACCAAGCACGTTGAAGTTCACGAATCAAGGAATCATCTGTCATAAGTTGTGGTCTCCCTTGAGCGACGAACGGCCCCGATGATCGAGCGGGGGCAGGTAAATTTTCCATCAGGAAGCGGCCGATCCCCCGCTTCGGTCCATCGGATTGTTCGCTGTTGGATCGTCTGTGCTGCACGGAGGTACCGGCATTCTCACGAAACCAACAATGGCCCAAGCCAACGCGACAAAAGCCAACAGTGCCACCCATAGATCATAACCGGTAATGCAGTAGGTCCAAAAGCGTTCGGGGGCACGATGCCGCCAGATCGCAACACGCCCACTGCCATTGACTGATGCCAGATAGCTATTGTCCGGAGCGAATACGCAACTGCTTCCGTGTCCATCGAACCATTCAGGAAAGTAGCAGGATTCGGAGCCATCAAATCGTGCAATACGAAGTCCTTCCGGCCCTGTCTCTACCACAAACGCCCAATCATGTGAGAAAGTTACAATGCCGACTGTCGGCAAGTCTCTTTCCAAGCTTCCCGTTGTCGCGTCCCAAACTTTTGTCGAACGATCCCAGAACGGTGGTGCCCGTCGTTTCTTTCGAACGACATCCGTTCTCTGCGTTGAAGTAACAACTTTCGTACCGTCTGCCGAAAAGGACGCATAGCTTATGCCCTTGTCCGGAATGCGTGTTAATACGATGCCGGTTTGAATATTCCAAACCGAAACTGATCCATCTTCCTGGCCAATCGTGATTAGTCGCGTCCCATCTTGCGACCAACAGACTGATTTCACTGGGTCTTTTTGCTCACGCAAGAGCGGCGTAGCTGTGTCCTGAATTAAGTCGATCTTTAACACTCGACCGTGACCATCCACCGCCGCCAACTCTTGATTTGCTGGATTCCAGGCCAAAAGCCCGCGAAACCATTTTTCCTTTGGCCACCGGATATCGACTTGGCCGACCCGTTCTAAGTTCGAGGAATCCCAAATCACCAATCCTTGAGCGAACACCCCGAAAATTCTTTTTCCGTCCGGTGAGAATATCGGAACGCAATCTTCGTTCGGCGCGTCGATACTTCCGACAATCTGTCCATTCGATGCGTTCCACAAGATAGCCTTCTGAGGATTGCTCTTATCTTTTGAAAACCGACTTATGAGCATCCCATTTGACGAATAATCCGATAGTCCTTGTCCCGAGTATTTCTCAAGTTCGGACTCCACATTCCCACTCGCCAAATTAACAATCTTGCATCGTTCGCGGAAGGCTATGGCAACGCGCA
>JANOAI010000318.1:0-3254 GCA_031411055.1 Pirellulaceae bacterium | reverse complement strand
GTTGTCGACGGACTGGAAGTCCGTCGTACCCTAAAACTTAGCTGTGACGACGCGCTAGCGTCGCGGTACACTTGAGATCCATTTCAAACTTCAAACTTTAAACTTCCTTTCCCTCCTTTCCAAATAAGGTCGTCACCTATGTCGTCTGAACGCTATTTGTTTCCTCAACGTAAAACCCGTCGTGAATTCCTTGAAGTCGCAGGCGCTGGCTTAGCCGCAGCGACGCTGGTTCCGGCAACTTGCGGCTTGGCCGATTCAAAACCCGCGACGACTCCGGTCACGATCGGAAGTGGCAAATGGACGTACACGTTAGACGAAGCATGGGGCAAACTTCCAGCTGGATTGAGCTATGGCTTTGGTTGCGCCATCGTTGTGGATTCCAGGGATCGAGTCATTGTTACTTCACGTTCCGAGAGTCCTTGCGTAGCGATCTTCAGCCCTGCCGGCGAGTTGCTCGAAACATGGAGCAATGATTTTGCATCCAAAGTTGGATTGAATACGGCACAAGTCAAAGCGTC
The DNA here is from genome assembly GCA_031411055.1 of Pirellulaceae bacterium. Lineage (GTDB taxonomy): Bacteria > Planctomycetota > Planctomycetia > Pirellulales > Pirellulaceae > JAIYDQ01. The sequence continues at coordinate 2,736 of JANOAI010000318.1, read as the reverse complement.
AGCTCATGGTTTGTACTGGAGCAAAGAATCCGATGGGGAGTATCTTTACTTTACCGAAAATGTCGTCAAAGAGACGGGCGAGGGAGCTCGCGTTTATAAGACGGATATGAACGGCAAGGTTTTGTATGAGCTGGGAAAGAACGTCAAAGCCTCGTCGACATCGCAGCCCTTTGAATTTACCAATCCAACGGATGTCGCCGTGGCACCCAATGGCGACATCTATATCGTCGACGGCTATGGCAGCCAACTTGTTTATCGTTTCGACAAGAGTTTCAAGCATATCAAGACGATTGGCGGTAAAGGCAAAGAGCACGGGCAATTCAATACTTGCCACGGTGTTTGGATTCGAACGATTGGCAAAGAGCCTGAAGTCTACATCGCGGACCGCACCAACGGACGGCTCGAGGTCTATTCACTCGATCTCGAATATCGCCGAACGATTTCCGATATGAAAGCTCCGTGCTGCTTCTATCAACACAATGATCATCTCTTCATCCCGGAACTCAACGCTCGTGTTTCGATAATCGATGCCGAAGATAAAATCGTCGCGCGACTTGGCGATGGGGCTGGAATCAAGAAAGAGACGATTGATCAGCATCCAGCCGCCTTCGCCACGCCCCATGCATTGACGGTCGACTCGAAAGGTGACCTCTACGTTATCGAGTGGCTCCCACACGGGCGACCACGTAAATTTCGCCATACGCCAGCGTAGCCATACATGCTGTCCGGACTTAACTGGACATCGCACTTTGGTCTCTAAACATCTTTCACCATTCCAGCCTTCACCCTCCCCTCGCTTCGCTCGACCCTCCCGCAAGCGGGAGGGTGAAGATGTGAAGAGGCCAATGCTCTTAGGGCTTAACGTATTCGTAAGCCATTCGCGAGCTTGCCTTACGCGAGATTCGCAAGCTTACCTTAGGCAAGATTTACCTTAGGCAAGATTTACCTTAGGCAAGAATTACCTTAGGCAAGAATTACCTTAGGCAAGATTTACCTTACGCAAGATTTACCTTACGCAAGATTTGCAGGCTGCTTTTTTCGCTTGGTCGCGTTGAGGCTTTCTTCAAAGCGTTCGACGGCCGCTTCGGGATCGTTGGCGTAGCGAAGAAGGTGCATCTGGATCGTCGACATGGTTACCCGTCGATTAGAGATCGTCGAGGCAAACTCTTGAGCGAATCGTGCTTCCGTCGTTGGGAAGAAGCGTACGAACATTCGCTCGGCTTGTTCTTCTTGGGCATAGCCAATGTAGAGTTTCCGATCGATTCGACCTGGGCGAATCAAGGCTGGGTCAAGCCGATCATGGTGATTTGTGGTCGCAAACAAAATGCGACCTTCGCCAGCTGCGACCCCGTCGAGTGCGTTGAGTAGTCCACTAAACGTAATCTTGCTTCGTTTGTCAGCATCTTCTTTGCGTTCAAGAAAGGCGCAGTCGATATCTTCCATAAGAACCAAGCTGTTTACAGGGACGTCGCTTAGCAGATCGGTAATGCCGTTGTCGTCCAAGTTTGAATCGCCAAGGCTAAGCATCGAAATGTCCATGCCGAGAGCCGATGCCAAGGCAACGACGGCTGAGCTTTTCCCGGTACCAGGAGGTCCGTAAAGTAAAAAACCGCGCCGATAGGGGATGCCGCGATCGATGTACCATGTGCGTCGGCTTAAAAAATCACGGACATCGGCTAGCAGATCTTCCATCATCCCTTGGGGGAGCACGACCGACTCCAGCGGTCGAGGCAATCGCTTCATCTGCTCGTTCCAGCAAGAATATCCAGCCCGCCGGACGGTGAGTCGCGTTTCGTTTTTGGGCAAAGCGCATTCGCGAGCGTCTTCGATCAGCTGTCGTGCTAAGCTACGGTTACGAGAGAAAATCGTAATGTTGAACGTTTCTCGGACGTTGATAGGCTGCGTGGCCGCTTCACTCATCTTGGGACGCTCGCGATGTAAGCAGACTAAACGACGACGGTAGAAAAGCCAGTGCATGCCGGGTGCCGGCGAAAATAGGATGCGGGGGCGGGGATCGAGCGTCGGATCGTCGCGCCGTTCATGGTAGTCGACGGGAACCGTTTTCACGGTGAGCGAACGAGCTCGGTTGCGAGCATACGAGTGCTCTGCCATCCACTTTTCCACCCATTCAAAGGCGGGATCCCGGTCGAGAATATCAATCTCGGTGATCAGCTTGCGGCGAAGAAACTGATAGATGTTTTGCGGCGTTTGACGGAAATAGGCCAAAAACGCCCCGCCCATCATCAGGAGAAGGCCCCCACTAAAGACCTGGTTTTGTTGAATCTGCTGCTGAATCAGTTCCCAAAGATTGATCGGAGTTGTTCCTTTGTTGTGAGAAGCAAATTCGTCAATGCAGAGGGGACTGTCTCCCCTTTGACGACGAAAAAACGATTGAGTCCGCTGAATACGCGTCAATTGGATGCTAAAGCGTCAGAGAAAGTTCGCGGGAAAGAGGAAAATCGTATCGCGCTTGCTACCGATGACCAGAGAAGATACGAACCCACTTTTGCAATTGGGATAAGCCTTTACCCGCTAAGCCTGTAGGGCAATCGATGTCGCTTATTATGAAATCGGCCAGCGCCCCTAGCTCAAATGCCAGGGCAATCGCACAACGAACCCTTAAAAAGCTGCGATGAGACGGTCAAACGCTTGGTCGTCCCATCCGCAACGTTTGCGTTTGCCTCGGATTGTATCTTTGATGGTAGTGTCCCGTTGTAAAACGCTAAGGGCCAGGCG
>JANOAI010000317.1:0-8730 GCA_031411055.1 Pirellulaceae bacterium | reverse complement strand
AAGCAAGCCACGGATGTTTTCGATTTCGCGATACTTGACCGCTTTGTTGCTCATCCAGCTATTGAAAACAGCCTCAATCGACTTCTCGAGTTGCTTGAACGGATCTTGAGGAAATTCTTCCTTTGTCGCGCGCTTGTAGAGCTTTTTGTATGCTTCACAGAGTTCCCTTAAGCCTTCGGCGGGAACATCGGTATCTTCGGTGACTTTGTACTTCTTCTTGATCACGTCGAATTCATGCTCGAAATCGTGATGTTCCATCCCCATAACCACGTCGCCGAACATGTTGATGAGTCGGCGATAGCTATCGTAAGCAAAACGCGGATTGTTCGTGGCCTTGGCCAAACCTTCGGTTGAGACATCGTTCATCCCAAGGTTAAGAATGGTGTTCATCATCCCTGGCATCGAAAGAGCCGCACCAGAACGAACGGACACGAGGAGCGGGCTCTTGTCGTCGCCGAACTTCTTCTTGAGCTCTTTCTCCATCGCCGCAACTTGTTTGCGAACATCGTCCATCAAGCCAGCTGGCATTTTCTTGCCGAGCTTGTTGTAAGCGGCACACTGTTCGGTAGTGATCGTGAATCCAGGAGGAACGGGGAGACCAATGCTGGTCATTTCTGCAAGGTTGGCTCCCTTACCGCCGACGATTTCTTTGCTGACCCCTTTACCCTCGGTTTTGGATTTCCCGAAGTAATACGTCATCTTGTTGGCCATGTGCTACCTACTAACTCGAATGAGAGTCTAAAAAAGTGGAAAAAACTTGGGTTTCGTGACAATTAGAAGGGCGAAAGTCTAGTTTCGAACCCCTTCATCGTCAATTGCCAACCCTCGACATCCGGCGCGTCGATGGAGGACCGAAAAACGGATGAAATCTCCGGAAATACTGGTCAAATTGGTGGGGAACGGCTGCCTAGGGGGCACCCAAGAACATCGCCAGCATTGTCAAATTGCGTAACCCAAGTCGAATGTCCGCCTGTAGCGGTAAATCGCAATGTTCGGACGATTCCTTTTCCGATCTATATTCCGCGTGACAAGTATTTCTGGCTTGTACCGATCAAGCAAAAAGTTTGGCGGAATTGGGCCAGCAAAGGGCCTGGAGGAATCAGATGCAAAATTCGAAAAAATGGCTTGTAAGAGCAGTTGTTTCAGGCTTCGTTGTTTGCGGAGCGTACGCGACGGGCGGAGCTGCTGAAAACTTGGCGAATGACAATCTACCTAAAATCGTCAGCTCAGACTCGATGAAGAAACAGGCCAAGGATGCTGGCTTGGCGATCGAGGAAAATCCGATTGCGCTTGCTAGCTACGTGGCTTCAGCAACCTATTCACCGGAAGCGGGATTGCCCACTTTTGGCGATACCTATGCCGGGAACCTTCGAAACAATTCCGAAGTCCAGTTGGCTTCGCATCAGATGCACGCGGCTTGTGCTCCATCGTGTGCATACGTCGGTCATGGCTGCCCATCCGTCTGTGAGCCCTGGTGGACTCACCGAAGTGGTGGTTTCGGTGAAGCCCTCTATCTCACCCCTGGAAACTCTGACCTCATTTACGCGGTCGAAGCTACGGACACTACATCCACTGGCTCACCGACAGGACCCGTCGGAATTACCAATGTCGATGAGTCTGTCGGTTTTCGGGTTGGCTTCAACAAACGCAACAATCAATGCAGCAGCTTCTTTGGAACCTACGCCCGTTGGGACGGCGAAACAACAGATACGTTGACGGCGAACAATGGTAATGTCTTGATATCGCGTTTGATCCATCCCAGTACGACCACGGTTGGATCGCAAAGTCTGCAATCCACAACCGATCAACTCATTAATTTCCAAGTAGCCGACATCGGTTACCGACGCATCGTCAAAGCCAACAATTGCTACGCCCTCAACTGGTCCGGCGGCGTTCGCTACGGAAATCTTGAGCAGGGTCTCACCGGAAGTCAGATTATCCAAACGGCAACAGGCCTCACGACTGTTAACACCGATATCGACTTCGATGGCCTTGGCATCCTGGCCGGCTTGGATGGTGAACGACGTAGCCAATGTTGCGGCGGACTCATTTACGGTCGTGTTCTCGGAAGCCTACTCGCTGGCGATTGGAGAGCGGACTATCGACAAACGAATCAGTTCGGTGGTGGCGTCATTGCGAATCACATTGAAGACTTCCGTGTTACGCCCGTCTTCGATGCCGAACTTGGCGTGGGTTGGGTTAGCAAGTCAGGACGCCTCAAGTTGACAACCGGCTATCTCTTTAGCAACTGGTTCAACACGATTAGTACCCGTGACTACATTCGCAACGTTCGATCAGGCAATCTTGAAGACCTCGCCGATGTTCTGACCTTTAGTGGCTTAACTGGCCGATTGGAACTCCGCTTTTAGGATCACCGAAATTTCTAGCCTGAACGTCTGAAGCGAACCGCGCGCTTCGAATTGGCTCCCAAAATCCGCCGACTTCCATCGGCGGATTTTTTTATTGATCATGCCACTTACGTTCGAGCTATGGCTTTTTGCCGGACTGCGAAAATTCGTCCAGGGAACGTCGAAACTCGCGATGGTGCGGAGCCATCGCAACGACCGTCTTTTGAGTCCGTACGGCTTCCTCGACCTTCCCAACTTTAAAGTAACATCGGGCAAGTGTATCCAAGTTACCTGCCTCACCGGGGTCTAAGGTGCACGATTTCTGACTGGCTTCAAGGGCAATAGGAAGATCTTGATTTGTTCCAACCAGCAACCAAGCATAGTTATTGAGCATCGTTGAATAGCTTTTTCGATGCGTTGCAACTTCACCAGGACCATTGATACGGGCCGCTTTCTCAAGTCTCGTTAACTCGGTCCGAAAACCAGCCAACGTCTTTTCGACAATCCCGTTACTTTCCTCGTTCCATTCTGCATCATCGCGAATCCGATGCATCGCGATCGCGACATCAATATTATCCGGGAAAAGCTGAAACGATTCGCGAAGATCCTGCTTGGCAGTGGCGAGGTCGCCTCGGTTGATCTTATCGAGTGCACGATAGTAGAGGAAATTCGATCGAAGTATCCGGCTTAACGTCACGGTCGAGTTTCCGGGCTCCGCCGGAACATTTCGCAAGAGTGAATCGCCATCGATTTCTTTCGTAAATGTTGGATCCGATTCGAAGCGTTCGACCATCGGTAACATTACCTGCGCTGCCTTGCCGTACTCAGCTCCGTCAACCAGCAATTTACGCAGTCTTTCGATCAGGTCAAGCTCTTCATGAATATTGAGCTTATTCTCGGTAAGGGCTGCTCGATACTCTCGCTCAGCCCAGTCGTATTGCATCTGACGAAACAAGGCATCCCCCATATTGCCTCGATCGTGTGTCAGAACCTGACCACTTCGATTGTTTCGCGAAAAAGCGATATCCGCATACTTTTTCGCGTTGCTCAAATCACCATCCTTAAGGAGAGCCTCAGCTCGCCGATAAGTTAAAAAAGCAGGGGACTCAATCAGACCCTCCAAGGCTTTACATTGCAATTCGACCAACGAGTAGAACTCGTGCCGAAGAAACCAATCGCATTTATCGATGGCGGCTGGACGGAGCTCACGATCCACATATGGGATATCTAGCAATCTTTTGGCGACTTCAAACGCTTTGTCTTTATGTTGATGTCGCAACAACTGTTCGCTTACAAGCTTAATCAGTTCAACGAATGCTTCACGGCTCGTCTCGCTGGACTTATCGACAACCAGTTTTTTTTCGCTTTCAATGACTTGCAACCAGAATTCCGGCGAGAATGATTTCTTGCCAAGCTCGGTCGCGGCCACTTCAGCCAACCAAAGACATGCGTCGTTCTTGCCCTCGATGCTGGCCGAAAGAATTAACTCCCAAATATCTTCGCTGGTTGCTTTTTCTGGATCCGCCGCCTTCGGCAGGCGGGGACGCAAAATAGTCATGGCTGCCTTTCGGCGAAGTTGCCCTGTCGCTTCAAACCTCGCAATCCTAAGAATGGCCGGCAAACCACGGTCCTCTTGCAACAACTGCAATCGATAGAGTCGTCCTTCACGGTGTGCATAGTCCTCTGTGCCATAATTCAGAAGAAGCTTCTGTACTTCGAGGGGATCCTTTTCATTCGTCCAATTTTTGAAGCTACTTCGAAGTAGATACCTTGCCGAGCTAGCAATCTGAGGATCGGTGTTGAAAACGGCGGCCTGAAGTTGCTCGAGTGCCGGTACGCCTATTTCGTGAAGTTCGCTTTGAGCTTGCTGGCGCGTCGCATAGTGTTCGTCGCCCAACTGGCCAATCAAAGCCGCAATACGCTTGGCTACTTTAGCGGCGTTACCTGTTTCTTGAACTTCTGATGCCGAACTCGTCAAAACACTCGCGGAACTAGCCAAGACAGCCAGAAACAAAACGAAGGCTCGAAAGGTCATATTGGGATTCCGTTTCGAGCTAATACCCTGCACTGACTGAGTCCTTGAAAAATCCAATGGCTTCGACAATTTCTGAATCATAACAAGTCGCAACCAACCAAAGCTAGTTAGTCCCGTCCAATAAGGCCCGTTCTAGTCGAACAACCATGTTTCCGAACGTACTGCCACCGCCTAAATCGGTAAGCCTTTCGCTCGTCAGGTCGTTCAGGCTTTTCCGGTCCGGCGCCAACTTGGGCCACCACTGCCCTAATGCAATCACCACGCCTGGCAAAGTCCGATCATTCACCAATGCTTGCCGAGTAATGCTGCCACTCTTGCTGACAACCCGAATCATTCCATTGGTTTCGAGGCCAATTGCTTCGGCATCGCGAGGATGAACAATGACCTGTGGCTGACCACCGGCCGCGTTGAGCAAACTTTCGATGTTCCCAAACGAGGTATTCAACAGAAACGCACCCGGTGGAGAAATAAGCCGAAGCGGATATTCGGTCGATGTTGTCTCGTCAAACTTTACCTGCCTCGGAGCAGGATAGAATCGGATTTTGCGATCCGCAAAGTTTGAGCCTTGGCTGTACGGCAAGAACGGCGAGGGGAGATTTAGCTTGATGGATCGCTCTTTTTGAAGACGCTCCCACGTGATTCCCGCAAAAAAGGGGTGATCCGTTTCCAATAGATTCCGAGCAATCTCTTCGGCCGAGGCGAAAAGCGTTGGTTCTTGGATTCCCAATCGTTTGGCTAGTGCTCCAAAGATCGCCGTATTGGAGCGGGCTTCGCCTCGCGGTTTCACTACCGGTTCCGCCCACTGAAGATGATAGTGGCCATAAGACGAGTAAAGATCGGGGTGCTCCAAAAAAGTAGTTGCCGGCAAAAGATAGTCAGCATAGTCGGCCGTATCCGTCTGAAAGTGTTCCAAAACAACGGTAAAGAGATCGCGTCGAGCCAAACCTAGACGAACGCGACTGGAATCGGGCGCAATGGCCGCGGGGTTCGAATTGAAAACGAACAGCCCCCGAATAGGATCGTCCATTCGTTCAAGTTCAGTTGCCAGCTGATTCATATTCACATGCCGAACACCGGGTCGCAACAGGTGTCGTCCACCCAGTCGACTTTTATTCAACGCGAATGCACCGCTCGTCGAAAGCATGGCTCCACCCCCCAATTTCTTCCATGCCCCGATCAAAGCAGGCAACAAACTGATCGCTCGCATCGCATTGCCGCCCCCTTCGTTGCGCGTCATTCCGTATCCAACGCGGATTAAACTACATGGACTATGCGTGTAATGGTCGATCACCGAAGCGAGACGATCTATCGATAGCCCACAGTATTCCGCCGCGCGCTCGATGGTCCATTCTTCGCAAGCTTGCCGATACTCCTCGAAGCCGACAGTATGCTCGCGAACGAAGCTCTCATCGACCCAGCCTTGATGAATGATCTGGCGTCCGAACGCTAAAGCCAAAGCCGCATCAGTGCCCACACGGATTTGCCAATGCTCGTCCGCAATGACGCTTGTCTCGTTGCGATAGGGATCAATATGCAGCACAGTGGCCCCGCGCCGTTGAGCTTCTTTCAAGATGGGGACAAGGTGCGAGTTGCTTCGCATTACGTTCACGCCCCACAAAATGATGAAGCGAGCATGAACGATATCTTCTGGATCTGGTCCTAACTTGTTGGGTCCATAGTTCATCTCCCAACCGGTGCCACCCGTCGTCGCACAGACGGTCTGATCGAGTTCCAACGCCCCAAGTGCTCGAAACAAGGCCAAGGAATGCCCACTCTCAATAACCCCCATCGTTCCAGCATAACAATAAGGCAATAGGGACTGAGCCCCATGTTGATCGAGAATAGCTTGTGTTTTGGAAGCGATTTCATCCAGCGCTTCGTCCCAGGAAACGGGCTCGAATTTCCCTTCCCCTTTGGGACCGCATCGACGCAAGGGGGTTGTCAATCGATCGCGATGCTCCTGGCGTTCAGGATATTTGGCCGTCTTGACGCAAGCAAAGCCCCGCGTCACCGGATGAGCTGGGTCCCCTTGAAACTTGGTAACCTTGCCATGCTCAATCGTGATCAGAACCGAACACGTATCGGGACAATCGAGCGCACATACACTTGGCAAAACTTGCTTCATAAACTTCTTTTCATCGATCGAACTGGGTGACGTCGAGATAGCGATACTTACCACCGGTTTTTTGAGAAAGCCGCTCAATCCAGCGATCACTTCCCGGGTTCGGTCCTGTCCCAAATTCGATCGCGTGGATTGTCGTCCCGCGACTATGACAACGTTCAGCGATATCCGCTACTTCGCTAGCCGTGAGGCTTGGATCAGCGGCATCGGTCAGAAAGAAGATGACATCTGGCGAAAGTTTCGTTCCAAGCTTCAAGGCGGGGACGTGCTCTGTACCACCAGCTCCGGTCATCGCTTTGATGTAGCTCATCGCACTTTGCTTTTCGACATCGGTCGCAAAGATCAGTTGTGTCGTTTTCGATGCCGAACCACGATAGATATTTGCCGAATCGTTATAAAAGACGATCTGAAACTGATTGATGCTCTTCAAGGCACTAATGCTCTGCGTCATCTCATACTTTGCAAACCGCAATGGAGCGCCGCTGTAATCATTCATCGAATCCGATCGATCAAAGACATAGAGAAAGGAGTTCCCTGTCCCCTCGACTCCAAACACGCTCGTGCTTGTTTTCCCCCCCTTCCCTTTACCGTTTCCGACCCCCGAATCTCCAATGCCGTTCAAGCCGACAGCACCGTCTCCTGTTCCACTTTGGCTTCCCAAACTTCCTTCTGAAACCTGAGCAAACTGACCGAGCAGTTCGTCTAACTTCATCGATTGTTCGCTGGGGTTGGACGACAAAAACTCCAGTGTTGCTTTGGCGTTGGCGTTTGAACTCGATGCCGTGTTGGCATTATCCCCTTGCGTCCCTGCATCGTCGAAGGACTCGCTCAACCCCTGGCTCTGATGAACCAACGCGATTCCGATGGGACGATTCGCTAAGTCACCGGTCCCTTTTGATACAGGAAACCAAATCCACGCCGGAACCAAGATGATAACGACATGAAAACCCAAGCTCACCCACCAAGACGACCAATGAGTGTTGCGGTAGCCAACCTTCTTCGGCTGACTTTTGACTCGCCATCGTTGCTTTCTAGCCGTATCCGCTTCCATTCCAGTATTTATCCGATTTGGGTTATACTACGATTGACCCACCTCAATCCTCGTTATCGAATTGCATGGTCAACACCATGATTATGTCACCTCTGAGCCTCCATGTCGTTATCTCTCAAGGACAAAGTCGTAATCCTGAGAAGCGTACCCTCGAAACCGCGATCGCGACTTTTGCGGCCCAGCTTCCGAAAACAACGGTCCTTTCGCTGCAACATCTCTACGATTTGACCTCCGAAGGGGAAAGTGCCACCAAGCTTCGCTCCGTTCACGGTCCAATCGTCGTCCTAAGCTGGCTATTTCCGCGTGCCGCCCATTGGACACTCGATCGAATCGATGTCCGCGGCCAAACCGGTGAAGTCCTCCTCAAACAAGAAGAAGGCGACGAGGACGAGGAAGAAGCGGCTGCCGAAGATTCAACCGAAGGCAAAGTCATTCATTCTGCTCCCCGGCCCGATCGAAACATCTACTGTATCGACCTTCGAGCCAGCGAATCAGCCGACGCATTCTTCGATGAACTACGACGGATCCACGCACTGGAAATTGAGCCGGATGAAACGATACCTGTGACCACGGCGGCGACATTGGTCGCGTTGCCGATTGTCCAAGCGGACATCCAGAAAATTGAAGAGCATCCGACACGGCGTTGGTATCCGGTCATCGACTATAGCCGGTGCACGAACTGCATGGAATGTATCGATTTCTGTCTGTTCGGAGTCTACGGTGTCGACGGCGCAGAGACGATTCTCGTCGAGCAACCCGACAACTGCCGCAAAGGTTGTCCTGCTTGTAGCCGCGTATGCCCAGCCAATGCGATCATGTTCCCGCAACATAAGACACCTGCCATTGCTGGTTCCGAAGCCGATATGGGTGGCTTTAAAATCGATCTGTCCAAATTATTCGGTGCCCCCGAGCGAAACGAAGATGCCGTCGCCGCCGCTGCTCGTGAACGCGATGAACAGCTGATCCTCGCTGGCCGAGCCGCCGTCGGCGAAGGCGTTGTCCGCGCCGATTCGTCCACTGCGCCATGGGAAGCGAGCAACGCTACGACCGCAACGGTCGACAAACCCAAAGACGATTTTGATCGCCTACTGGATCAATTGGATGAATTGAATCTGTAGCGATTTCGCTGCGAAGAATTTTTCGTTTCGGTGAGTAGGGTGGGTCGAGTCTTCGA
>JANOAI010000316.1:0-16678 GCA_031411055.1 Pirellulaceae bacterium | reverse complement strand
AGCCGATTCGAGGTTGTTGCGAAATTTCTGTGTAAATATTGCGTCACGATCCAACAGAAGATATTTCGCTTCCCGAAGAAATCCGTCTTCGCAATCAGCCAAATTGCGAGCAATCTGTAGCATCCAAGGCTCGAGCGGATTCGTCGTGCAGCCAGCTAAGCAGACTCTACGTGATTTCAATTCGATGGCGAAGAGCAGATAAGACGTCGTTAGCCCTTGCCTGGCCCAAACTTCGATCGTCGTAAAATCGATGGCGCTGAGTACTTCCCAGTGTGCTTTCACGAAAGTCGACCAAGAGGTGCTGGCTTTGCGTTCCGGCGCGGGTTCGATTCCATGAACTTTCAGAATATTGCCAATTGATTGATCGCTAATCGAGTGACCGAGATTTGCCAGTGCTCCTTGAATACGGTCGTAACCCCACGACGTATTCTCTTTGGCAAACTTGACCACAAGCTCGACGATCTCCGGCGATATTGCAGGTCGACCAGGCGATTTACGCTTTTGGCTGCAATCCCATTTCTTGGCAACCAACGTTCGATGCCATCGCAGAATGGTATCAGGCGCAAACAAAGTTCCGACTTCTTCTAAACGTTTCCTTCCGAGAATCTTTCCTTTTACCGTTAAGAGTCGTCTTTGATCATCGTTGAGCAGGATTCGCTTCTTACCAAGCTTCTGCCTAAGGACTTTGATCTCGGCTCGATGATAGTCGATCACTTCTTGCTGCTGCCGATTGATCCAACCCGCTCCATGCTGTTGACGTCGTGAATGTCGATTCCTTGCCATAAACTTTTGCATCATGGGGTTATCTGTTGCCGCCGGGAATTGACTTGTGATTTCAGAGAGAAGACACTGTCGTGCGGGAACGGAGTTCGGTTCCTTGCCGCCAAGAGATCGACATACGGTTTGCCGACCGTGGTCCCTTGGTTTTTTTATGCGCCCGAATAGCCAGAGCACAATGGCGGAGCGCGAGATAGAAACGAACGAATATCGTCCGCCATCCTAAGAAGTGGATTCACCATGATTCAATTCCTCGCCAGTTCGACGCGTGTTTTAAGAAGAATCGATTGCCGACGATTCTTCTCGCATCATTTACCGCACAGAATAATTGCACACACGATTTTCGGGTTGGTAGTACTCATTGCACAACTCTTCTATTTAGAGTTACTTACAGCTGAGTCAAGCGAACGTCCAAACATCATAATCATCCTGGCGGATGATTTAGGGTACGGAGATGCTAAGTGCTACAACCCGGATTCAAAGATCCCGACACCGAGTATGGATCGACTCGCAGAGCACGGTTTGCGCTTTACGGATGCCCATACTCCGTCTTCGGTTTGTACACCGACACGCTACGGATTGCTAACGGGACAATATGCCTGGCGAACACGACTCAAAGAAGGAGTTCTCGACGGGTTTAGTCCGCCGCTGATCGAACTCGATCGTATGACGTTGGCCACGATGCTCAAACAAGCGGGGTACTCAACGGCATGCATCGGCAAATGGCACTTGGGAATGCAATGGAAAAGACTCGACGGTAGTCTCGAAACGGATGATCGAGGCGAAAAAGGCTTCCGAGCGGGCGAAACGATTGATTACAACGCGAAACTAAGCGGTGGTCCGACAGACGTTGGCTTCGATTCCTACTTCGGGATCTCGGCTTCGCTTGATATGCCTCCCTATTGCTGGATCGAAAACGATCTATGCGTTCCGCCTCCGGATGAAATGACGAGCGATCATCGCAAAGAATTGTTTCGAAGTCAGACCGAGGGGAAGTCTCACCATGATTTTAAGATTGATGCGGTCCTTCCCGAGCTGAAGCGACGAGCGGTTCAAACCATTGATCAACACTTTTCCAGGAAATCAACGTCGCCGCTCTTTCTCTTTTTACCGATTAATAGCCCACATCTTCCGGTTGCTCCCAGTCAAGACTTTGTTGGCAAAAGCCAAGCTGGTCTTTATGGCGATTTCGTGGTTGAGACCGACGATTTCATTGACTCAGTAGTCAAAGCGTTTGAGAAGAACAACGCGATTGAAAACACGATCATCATGGTTACTTCTGACAATGGCGGTTTGTGGCATCAGTGGACACCCAAAGAGAGTGATGATCTTGCGTTGTACAAGCCGACGGAACGTTCGAGCTATACAGCCAGTTTTGGTCATCATAGCAATGCCCAACTACGAGGGACGAAAGCCGATATCTACGAAGGTGGACATCGCGTGACCTTCTTGATGCAATGGTTGAAAGGTGTTTCGCAACCAAAAATTGTCGATACGCCAATCGAATTGACCGATGTTCTTGCTACGTTAGCTGACATTGTGGATGTCAAACTACCCGAATCGGTCGATCATGATAGTTGTTCATTCGCCAACTTGTTGAACATTGCATCCAAGAATACGCCGCCTCGAGAAGTGCTCGTTCATCACTCGTTAAACGGACTTTTTTCGATACGCGTTGGCAACTGGAAGTTTGTGGAGGCCCGCGGCTCTGGCGGTTTCTCGTCACCGAAGACTATGAAACCTAAACGCGGCGAGCCGGATGGCCAGCTCTACAATCTCGCTTCCGACCCGTTGGAGACGATGAATGTCTATTCCGATCATCCAGATTTGGTATCTCAGCTGAAATCCAAGCTGAATGCAATCAAAGCATCATCGAGACTCAGCGATATCGAAGGCAATTAATTAATTGTGCTTCAACACACCTAATTTTCAGAGCACGCGGGCTTCCGGTCCGTCATACAGGTTCAGCTTAACCCTCATATTAAGAGGTCGTGCAGTATACGCGTTACCTCGCCCACGTCTTCGTGGGAGAGGTCGGGCTCTCAGGCCCGGGAGAGGGCCGCATTTTCCGTGGCGCAGGAGAAGGCCCTCTCCCGGCCGCTACCGCGTCCGACCTCTCCCGCAAGCGGGAGAGGTTACAAATACGCAGTAAATTCAGTGGTTATAAGCTGCACGATTTCTTAAGGTGTGCTCAAGCACGACCCAAATTTGAATTGCCCTCAGGGAAACGCTAGCCATCACAGTTTAGGGGGCAATGGCAAGTTTGGAGCGGCAGGACATTCAATATAGGCGTTGCATTCGTTACGTGCCGAATAACTTAGTCGAGTGATATCGTTTTTTGGTTACGCGCCAGAACGACCTCACCGAACGTAAGGACGCAACGCATGAGCTTAGAGCAATCCAACGACGCAAGGCCAATCCACGAGCTTCAGCCGAAGATTTCGCGGGAGCGTTCTCAGAAGAAGCAGATTTTTCGACGAATCCTTCAAAGCGCGGCGATCATTGGCTTCGCAGGTATGTCGTTCGTCGGTTGCTCGCGACCATACTATCGCAAAACGGCAGACAAAGAGACAACCTGCCTTATCGATCAAAAGGTAGCGGTTGCGGGGTTGCCTGATGTGCGGCGAATTCCAGTCGATCGTTCATCTCGTATGTTCGATCCGTTCAACCCAGACCGACCGCCCATGCCGGAGGATGATCCGGTTGCGCATCGTTATATGGAATGGGTAGACGGCAAGAAGCACTATCCACTTTGGGACGTCAACGGACGCACCAACACCGTCGAAAGTCCTGACTGGTGGCAGATGCTCCCCCTCGATGAACGCGGCGTTTTAGTCATCGATTCAAACACGGCGGTACGTCTTGCTGCTATTCACTCGACACCGTATCAGGCTGAAGTTGAAACGCTGTTTCTATCAGCCCTCGACGTAAGCTCGGAAAGATTTTTGCTCGACAATCAGTTCTATGCGGGTTGGCAATCCTCGTACACTGCCGATGGTCCAAGCCGACGTGGAGCGGGCGGACAAAGTAATTCGACCGTATCGACAGGTCCCTTTAGTAGAGCCCGCCGTCCTTTTTCGTGGCAACGACGTTTTTCGACCGGCACTGACCTCGTCGTTGGTTTAGCCAATAATCTGTCTTGGCAATTGAGCGGCCCCGATTCGCAAACAGCGACAACTCTTCTTGACTTCTCGATGGTTCAACCATTGCTTCGAGGTGGCGGGCGCGACGTGATTCTCGAGCGACTGACCCTCGCAGAACGAACGCTGCTTCAGAACGTACGCGCATTTGAGCGGTATCGAACCGGTTTTTACATTACGGTCACAGCAGGTCGGCAAGCCGAAACGGGTCCCTCGCGCCGAGGGGGGTTGTTTGGTGGTGCTGGATTAGAAGGCTTCACTGGACTTGGTGGCGGATTTGGAACGGTCGGTAACGTGCAACAACGGACTCAGAATGCAGCTGGATTTGGAGGTGGTGGAGCCGTTCCGAATGTGGGAGGAATCTTGGGCTTGTTGCAAACTCAGCTCCAAATCAAGAATTCCGAAGAGAACATCACTCGACTCCAAGAAAATCTTCTTCGATTCGAAGATGCACTTCGCGAACAACTTACCAAAATCGCTCCGACGCAAGACACGATTCCCAGCCTACAACTTCAAGTGGCCCAAGCCCGCCAAGCATTGGTCTCCGCACAAGCACAACTCCTATCCTCTCGCACCAACTACGAGGCATCGCTCGATGCGTTTAAGCTCGTTCTTGGCTTGCCGCCGTATCTCTGCGTCGAGATTAAAGACCCGATTCTTGACCAATTCAACCTTATTGACACCGAACTGGTTGGTAGACGTTCGGAAGTTGCAAACTTGCGAGACCGAGTCGGCCGTGAGAATACCGATTTGTTGAATCTGAGCAAAAGCGAACGTGATACGGTAACCGGTCAGGACTATCGAACGATCGAGATGTCGGATCGCCTCAAGCAAAAGTTGGCCGAGATTACACGAGCGACCCAGGGAATTGGTCAAGTCAGGCAGTCTCTTCTCGATCGGGATATTCCCCAGGTTGAACAGGACCTTGAACGGTTACGGGGTATCCTTCCGCAACGTCAACAGCATTTGAATCGGTTGCGAGAAATCTATGAAACCGAACGTGATATGATTTGCACGCTCATGCCAACAAGAGGCCTCGACAATGCTCTGTTTGCTTCCGAAGATCTCGTCAAGTTACCGGATGTGCTAGGCAAAGACCTCGCGAGTCTGAAAGAGAGAATCACCAAGTATGGCGATCGACTCAATAAACTTCAAATCGATCTTGATCGACTTGGCCGCGATCAACTTCTCGAAACACAAACCGACTCCAATCTAAACGACAGGCCATCGCAAGCCAACGATCGACCTCGAACGCGTTTCGATGGTGTCCGCGACGGAGCAATTCTTCAGAGCCAGGATCTATTAGCTTCCTTTTCGGAAGATGTCCTAGCCATGCAAGTCTTGCAAGCGAGAATTCGAACTGAAAGTGTTGGCCTTCCCGAGGTCGACATGTCACCACGCGAAGCTGTCGAAATCGCTCGACGCAATCGAGTCGACTGGATGAACGCTCGAACTTCCCTCGTCGATTCATGGCGTGCCATCGAAGTCGTTGCCGATGATTTGGAAAGTTTCCTTGACGTTGTCTTTAGTGGAGACATGCAAAACCGCACCGATAACCCCTTCTCGCTACAAGGGAAAACCGGCCGACTGCGTGTTGGATTGCAATGGGACTCGCCCCTCACTCGACTCCAGGAACGGAATCGATATCGACAAGTGCTGGTTGAATACCAGCAAGCAAAACGCGCGTTCTATACGTACGAGGATGCGATTTGGCAAACACTCAGATCGGAGTTGCGAAACATTCGTTTTAGTCAATACAATTTTGAGCTGCAACGTTATGCAGTACGTGTCGCGGCCGAACAGATTATCGTCAACGAAGATTTGCGGCAGATTCGTGAGACGCTTTCACAAGCCTCTGGCCCCACCGCTGCCCGCGATTCGGTCTCGGCGCTTAACGATTTGCTTCAGGCCCAGAATACATTCTTGAACGTATGGGTTTTCTACGAAGCGCAACGTCGAAACCTAGATCAAGACTTGGGCACCATGCATGTTGATGCCGAAAATATTTGGTGCGATCCAGGAAGTATTTCGGCTGCACGCTACATGGCTGAATCTCAACCACTGGTTGTCAACGAAGGCCCGGCTTTGCCGCCGACCCCTTTTGATTTGCAACCTATCAGTTCGTCTCCATCCGATCTGAATGGGAGTCCTGTCACCGTTTCACAAAGCGTCGAATCAGGCGTCAACGTGAGCGTACCCGAAACTGGAAGCGTTCCATCCAATCCCGCCATACAACAAAATTTCGTTCAGCCCGCGGTTCAACCAACTCTCCCATAAAACGGAGGAGCCCGAGAAGGTCCGATGGCGAAGCCTTCTCGTGCTTCGTCACAGCTGATTTTTAAGGTGCGACGGACTTCCAGTCCGTCGACAAAGGTTGACACCGACCGACTGGGAGTTCGTCGTACAGGTTCAGCTCAACCGTCATTTCAGGATGTGAAGAAGCACTTGAGTGGATCTTGAGCGGTTGTAACGTTTTTCAACGGGCTCGATAGCCGAACGGCGTTTGCTGCGGTTCTTGTACTGAAAACCGTGGCTAACGCCCAACGGCGAATGGTTTCGCAAAGCTCGCGAATCATTGGGGTTTGCTTCAAAAAGGTGCTGTCCAATGAGTGCACCTAATATTCTTGAAATGTTGGGCGATCCCGCCGATTTTAGAAACAATTGTTCTACAATGGAGCCTACTCTTTCAATCGCCGTTAATGGCCAAGTCTTCTAATCGCAGCTACTGAAAACGACCCCGTATGGCTTCCACGATGAACCGTAAGTTACGGCTTGGAAATATTTTGAACTGGAACTCATGGCGGGACGCGGCCGATCATCCGAAACCTCGACGTCAGAAAATGCAAATACGCATGGCTCGTTGCCGCAAGCGTGCGCTAGTCTTGGAGTCGCTCGAAAATCGGAATCTGATGGCGACCGTTGCTTGGGATAGCGAGGGTGATTTAATCTACCAAACGAATGCGTTGGCTGATCGAATCCCCGACTTCTCAAATGTTGGCTACTATGGTGGAGTCGTTGGGATTCCCAATGTGGCCACAAAAGTTACCGTTTCACCCGGCGCGGGCGACGATACAGCGTTGGTCCAAGCGGCGATCGATCAAGTCGAAGCCATGCCGCTGGGGGCGAATGGATTTCGCGGTGCGGTCCTATTAACGGCTGGCGAGTATCAAATTGGCGGGCAATTGACGATGCAAGCCAGCGGCGTTGTCCTGCGTGGCGTGGGTGATAGCCTCACTGGCACGGTGTTACGCGCTACTGGCGCGACGCAACGGACACTTGTCAAAGCGACCGGTTCTGGTTCGCGAGTCACCGTCTCCGGAACAACGCACAGTTTCACGGACAAGTATGTGCCGGTCGGAGCACGCAGCTTCCAAGTAGACTCGACGGCAGGACTGAGCGTCGGTGAGACAGTCATTATCAATCGTCCAACCACCGCCGAGTGGATCAACGCGATCGGAATGAATCTGCTTGACAATCCATGGGCGCCAGGTACGAATGAGC
This sequence comes from Pirellulaceae bacterium, assembly GCA_031411055.1. Taxonomy (GTDB): domain Bacteria; phylum Planctomycetota; class Planctomycetia; order Pirellulales; family Pirellulaceae; genus JAIYDQ01. The sequence goes on along the minus strand of JANOAI010000316.1, from coordinate 9,260 downwards.
AAGATTGGGATCGTGTCATCACGCGGATCGAAGGGAACGTCATTACGGTCGATGCTCCACTGACGAATTCGATTGATCTCGATTACGGGGGGGCCACGATTCGACAATACACTTGGGCTGGGCGACTCAACAATATTGGAGTCGAAAGTCTGCGTGGAATCTCGGATTTTGTTAGCGCGACGGATCCAAACCATTCGACTTGGTTTGTCGAAATGACTTCGCTGCAAAATGGTTGGGTACGCGACATCACGTCCGAGAATTTTCGGCAAGGGTTGGTAACAGTCACCGGCAACTCTAAATGGGTCACCGTCGAAAATAACGCCAACTTTACTCCAAAATCAGAGATCATCGGCGGAGAGCGTTACACTTATAACGTGGACGGGCAATTGGTGTTGGTCCAAAACTGCTATGCTTCCGAAGGAAGACATGACTATGTCTTAGGTTCCGCGACGCCTGGTCCAAACGTCTTTGTAAATAACGTTGCCGTGAATACGTTTTCAGACACTGGGCCACACCATCGTTACTCGACGGGTGCTCTCTTCGACAATATTGATAGCGACGGCCAAATCAACGTTCAAAATCGTGGAAATCTAGGAACAGGCCATGGCTGGGCAGGAGCCAACATGGTGATTTGGAACTCCAAAGCTTCAAGCTTCGTTGTCCAGAACCCGCCAACGGCTCAGAATTGGTTGATTGGTTCCACCGGTACGATTGCTTCAGGCAGCGTATTTGTTGGCCCACATGATCCAGGAATTGTCGAGTCGCACGGCGTCGCTATTACACCTCGCAGTCTTTATCAAGCTCAGCTTCAAGAACGCTTGGCGTACCCGAATCTCGATTACCGCGAATACTGGCTCGGCGATATCGATAATTTTTACAGCACCGGAGGTACGGGGAACAACGTTTCAGTCGATGCGACTTGGCGATCACAGTTCGATGCAGCCACTACCATACCGTTGAGTAATTTCGACAATCTGAGCGATCCGCAAGCGATTCCTTTTACGCTCAATTTCCCTTTAGCCTCTGGTGAGCAAATCGTCGGCGCAACGCTCAGCTTCGGTCTGCGCGCGACCAGCAGCGACGTGAGCGGTAATCGAATCTACATCGATAGCCTAACAGACAATCCGACCTTTGCTTCGCTGGGTTGGTCCGATATTGCAACGACGGGCACGTCTGCAAAAGTTCTTAACTTAGCTAGCCGTCTTTCAACGCTTCAAGATGGACGATTGAATCTAGGCATTCTTCAAAACACTGCAATCGACTGGGTTGTTTTGAATCTCCAAGTGGCTCCGGCAAGCTCACTCAAGACATGGAGTGTACCGGCAATCGCCGACGCCATGGTTCAAGGTGGCACCAACGCGAATCTAAATTACGGTACGAACACGGTGTTTTCGACTAAGGAGGACACTAATGAAAGCCTTGATCGACGAGCTTTCTTGCGATTTGATCTTGGCGCTATCCAAGGCGAGGTCCTTCGGGCGACGATTCGACTTGTTCCCACTTCGGTTGGAGCAACGGTTGAGAATCGGATTAGTTTTGTTGCGAACAATACTTGGACAGAGACGGGCGTGACCTGGAACAACCAACCATCGGCTGTTTCTTTTGGAAGCTCTATGGTAACAGCTGGAAACCCATTCGAGATTTTGGTGACACCCTTATTGCAACAGGCATTGGGCACAGGCAATTTGCTCTCGCTTCGGGTTGACTCGACGATGAATGTCGGCGGATCAGGTATTGTCAACTACGGCTCGCGAGAGAATACGTCTAGTAACGTTCGTCCAGTCTTAGTCATCGAAACGCGAGCAGCAACCGTCGCTAACCGTCAAGTTTTCTATAACAATTCGACAGGGTTTGGAACGAGCGGAGCGAACAACTCACCGACAGTGAATCCGACCGGTGCAATCGACGCAACGCGAATGGCTCTATTGCCCGGCAATACAACGACCCCTGCGAATTACACCAATTATTCGCGTGGCTTGAATGGGATCGTATTCGATCTCAACAACCCCTCAAACCTAAGCGGGATCAATTCGAGTAGCTTTCAGTTTGCAACCTGGAGCAATTTCTCGAATACTACTCCCACTTTTTTAACGATCAATCCGACCGTTACCGTATCAACGTTTGCGACCGGCGGCCTTGGTGGAACGGCTCGGGTGAAGCTTGTCTTTGCCGATCGGGCCATTGAGAACGCTTGGTTGCAAATCACGGTTTTAGCCAATGCCGACACAGGGTTAGCAACCGATGATGTTTTCTATTTTGGAAACGCGCGTTTTGACGTAACACCTACTTCGCCGTTTCCATCGCAACAAATATCAATCAATATTTTCGATACCAATGCCGTTCGCGCCAAACAGGGTCAGACCACCGGAGGCGTTTCTAATGTCTTTGACGTCGATCGCAATGGCGTCGTCAATATTTTCGATACCAATGCCGTTCGCGGTGGGCAAGGAGTAACCAGTCTTCGATCGTTCACGGCTCCTTCGAGTTTTCAGATGAGTTTCGTCCCGGCGAGCATCGACTCGGCATTAGCCGATACAAGTTGGTCGGACGGTTTACAAATTGGCACTTCCAAAAAGCGCCAACAAAAGCGCAGCTAGAGCAACTTCACACCTTAACATGAAGGTTGAGCTGAACCTGTAAGACGGACTGCCAGTCCGTCGGTCTAACGTTCGTCGACGGACTGGAAGTCCGTCGTACTCTAACAACTAGCTGTGGCAAAGCACTCGAGTTCTTCTTCAATCCCATCCGGATCGGACTCGTGATGATCGCAATCCGCAGAGGACGCGCCGCTTGCGCACGGAAATCATCTGTAACCGCTTCGCAACAAAGCGGTTCCTACAAACCAGCGCCGGTGAGGACGTAGGCTAGAAGGTCAAGGATTTCATCTTTCGTCATCAACCCCAAAAGGTTCACTGGCATGGGCGATACCTTCGATGGAGCAATGCTCACAATTTCTTTTCGGTCAATCGATTTTCGTTCATTGGGATCGGCCGCATTGGTGTTCAAGGTAATTGAATCACCGCCCAGGTTGACCAAGATGCCGCGGAAGTGTTCGTCGTCTACGGTGACCACTTCGATCGGCACAAACTGTTCGTTGATTTCTTTGCTTGGAACCATGATCTGTTCCACCAAGTCTTTTATCGAGTAGCGACGGCCAGCGCTTGTGAGGTCTGGTCCATTCATTCCGCCTTCATTGCCAAAACGATGACAGTTAAAACAAGCGGCGGCACCGAACATTTTGCGACCGTTGCCCAGATCACGGCTCTTGAGTCCATCGGCAAGCGAACCATTCTTAGTTAAGCCTTCGTTGGCAAAGGCAACTACTTGTTCAAAACTCAGGCCGTTTTCCTGCCGCCCCGCGAAGATAGCACCGGCGTTCTCGATGGCCGATTTTTTTTCTGGCTTCCGATCTAACAGTTCTTTAAGTTCCGCTTTCTCCGTATCGCTTAACGTAAGCAGCATATCGTTACGAACAAACTCGATGAACTTTTCGAAGCTTGCGCCTCCACGAAAGTTAGCGGCCTTCAAAAACCATTCGAGATAGTCCGTTCGAGATTCCTTTGTCCAGCCAGTTTTCAGCATACGAAGCGAACGCGCATACTCAATCTGCTCTTCTTGGCTGGGGGCTTGCTCAATCAAATCGATCCCTTTTTTCGCCATGGTTGGAGATTCAAGATAGACGAGAGTCTCGCAAAGGAGCCAATTCAGATAAAACTCCTTCGCCGGAAACCCCGCATCCAGCTTGGATGCGAATCTCTTCGTAGTTTCCGCGTCTGGCTTGCCAAAGCGATTGAAGATAATTTCAAGCGTACGCACATACGCGAGCTGTCGCTCGGACGACAGTGATCGCCAATCGAGTTTTTCCATCGCTCCGAGAATTTGGTCGGCCAATTTGGTATTCACCGGCGGCGTGGCCTTGGTTCGGTGTGTTGGACAAACGCCTCCCACCCGCGCTGCAGCAAGAATCGCTTCGATTTGTAAATCGGGGTTTGTTTCTGACAACGCTTTTGACAACCACGAATCAAGCGGTTGATGTTCGATGGCGATTCGTGCTGCCCAGCGAATGAAACGATCTTTGTCGCCCAGTGATGGCCAAGCGATCGCAATGGCTTGAGGATCTTGCTTGCCGTGGAACGCCTCCAGCTTTTGTCGAAGGGTGCAGGCTGGAGAGGCCGTCTTATTTGGAATGCTGGGGGCGGTAGATTCGCTACCGGTGTAGGTGACCCGATAGAGACCGGATTGGACGCGACGGCCGCCGATGGCAAAGTACATGGCACCGTCGGCTGGATTGATAATCGCGTCGGTCAACGGAAGGGGGGAACCGGAAATAAAATCTTCTTTCGTGGCTTTGTAGCTCCCGCCGTCAGGCGTCAAATGGATCGCATAAAGCTTGCCCCAGCTCCAATCAAGAATATAGAGAGCTTCTTGATACTTGGCTGGAAACTTGGCTCCATAACCAAAAGTTGTACCGGTGGGGGAACCGGGGCCAATGTTGATGGTGGCTGGAAGGTTGTCGGTGTAGAACTCGGGGCGTTTTCCGGCCCCATTTCGCCATCCGTACTCGGAGCCACTCGTCACGTGATTGACACGTGTTGGTCGGTACCATGACGTATTGAAGTCGTATTCCATATCGGCATCGTAGGTGAATAATTCGCCGTCGCGATTGACCGACGCATCGAAAATATTCCGATAGCCACTCGAAAAAATCTCGAAATTTTTACCGTCGGGGGAGACTCGATAGATAATCCCACCGGGTGCATAAACGGTTCGCATAAAACCGCGACCATCGGGCATTCGGGGAAGCAAATGGTCTTCGCCCCAGATCATCGGCACCGGCGATGACTTGAGAGAACTGGTCATCTTGGCTCCGTTGCCGCAGACTAAGTAGAGGCTTTTTCCATCGGGAGTTGGGACGACAGCATGGATACCGTGGTCACCACTCGCGTCGATCTCGCGCAGCATTTCAACTTTATCAAGTTCATCATCGCCGTTGCTATCGGTAACCCGGTACAGGCCGCAAGGGATTTTCTTTTCATAGTCGTTGATCCCGACATATAAAGCACCGAAAGCCCACAGCAAGCCGTTGGCAGCTCGAATATCGACTGGCATCTTCTCAACCTTGGTTGGGTCGAGTGGTTGGCCGGGAGCGGGTGCCGTGAAACGATAAAGACCGCCGTATTGATCGCTAGCGAGAATTCGACCTTTGTCGTCGATACACAGATTGATCCAGGATCCCTGATTCTCGCCTGGGACCGAATAGAGGAGTTCGACTTTGAAGTCCTTGGCGACGCGAATCCGATCCACAGGAGTCGCTTTATTTTCGTTGATCGCGGGACCCACCGTAGTCGGTCTCTCACGTTTTACTTTCTTGTCGCCGCTATCAGCTTTTTTTTTTGAATCGACCTTTGCTGTTATTGAGCCGGTGCTTGCATTCGCGGGCTCTACACTTGCCGCTGCGTCTTTAGCTTTGGCTTTGGCTTTTTCCTTGGCAGGAGCTTGCTTTTCTTTCGCGGGAGCGGCTTTGCCTTTGGCTGGTGGCTCAATTTTCTTCGCGTCGGCGGGAATCGGATGTTGTTGTTCGCTTAACACATCACCATCGGGCAAGACTTTCAAAACGACTTCTTTGATTTCGACCTTCATAGCTGGGCCTCGGTGAACTTGGAAAGCCAAAAGACCTTCGAGCTCGCGTTCCGAAACTTGGTGATCAACAATGTCAGCAGTCGTCTTGCCATTGACTTGGTGAATCAAATGGTTTCCTTTGGCGATGACCTTGTATTCATTCCAATCAGCGACCTCGACTTTGACAGGAGCTTCGTTTCGCGAAAGCCATTTATCACCCTGCGAATCAACGATGACTGATTGGCCATTCTTACAGACAATGCCACGGCCCCCTTCGTCGTAAAGCATGGCATTGTTTTCGGCTACGGGATGCATGTCGCATTGATAGCCCACAATCGACCATGGTCCCTTCGACGGTTGTTCTTTGCTTCGATATTGAACGCCGGAGTTATTGCCAGCTTGTCGAGCGACAACCTTGAGTTCAAAATTCTTGACCGTTCCGCCTCGCCAGATGAGAAACTGGTTGTAAGGAAGCGGAGCGTCATCTTTGGTGACTCCGGTAATATAACCGTTCTGGACGCTCCACTGTTCAGGATTGCCTTCCCAGCCAGTGAGATCCTTTCCATTGAAGAGGACCTGTTCCTGAGCCAAGCTCAAGCTGGTAACCCCGATACACCATGACAAGACAGTAACAGCCAAGATCTTCATAAAATTCATAGGATTCCTTCGATTGAGAGCGAGTCAACGAACGGTTCAAGAGTTGAGGGCGGGGGCTGAGGTGTTGCGGATCTACAAGATCGGACGCACACCCCTAGGGGCTTATACTATGGACGATAGGATCAAAAACGCAACGGTCGAATTTCTAGATGGCGATTTGCCTCAGCGTCGTCAAATCGTCACCGAAGAAACCGGCAGATTTCTTCTAAAAGCAAATTAACGGCTTCGCGTTGGCGGCGGGCACGTCCTTTCACATCGTTCTCGCTCGCCGGTGCGGCGGATTTCAAGCGATGAGCCATCGGTTCCCCGATCGCTACAGGGCCTCGACGAACGATGTCCGTAAAGATCAATCCGTCCATTCCCTCTGGAGCGTTCGGACCAAGATGACCGGTGATAGCCGCGGCAATGGTGGATTCGGGGGTTTTCTCGAGCGCAGCAAGTGCAAGCTGACGAGTCACAACGGCACTGACCGGCCCTAACTCTGGATTGTCGAGGACGATCGGATCGATTCCAAGCCAAGCTGCTTTGCTTGCTGTCCGATAGACAACAAACGATCCGCAAAGAACTTCGGAAATCCCTGGAATCTGTCCAAAAATTCCGGCCACCATGCCAGCGGTACAGCTTTCAGCCAAAACCAAGCGTTCACCACGCGTTGCAAGTGCCTTTTGAATAGACTGAAGATAAAGGATATTCTCGTCGAGTGGCTCGGTCATTGGATCCATAGTATCACCATGGTAACGTAAACATATGTTTCGTTGGTTGATGGTGGAATGAACAACCGGGACAATTGTTTTATAATAGTGGAACAATCCGCCATTCGTATTTATTCTCTCCTTTCAGCTTGAACCGAACAACATTGTGAGTGATTCCAACCTGTCAAAATTGTCGACGTCATCAAAAGGCCAGCCGCTGAGTGGAACTCGAATCCCAGCCTTCCGTTTCGAAACGAGCCAAATTTTGGCTCGATATTCGGCTCAGTTGATTGCGAGGTTGATAAGCGAGAGAGCCGAACTGGGTCAACAAACCGTGATTGGACTTCCGACCGGTTCCACCCCTGTTGGCACCTATCGCGAGTTGATTCGACTGTATGAAGAACATCAAATTGATTTTACGAATGTCGTCGTCTTCGGCCTCGACGAATACTATGGCTTAGCCAACGATAGCCCACAAAGCCATCGGAAATGGTTGCAGGATCATTTTCTGAGTAAGGTCAACATCAGGTCAGAGAACGCCCATTTTCTCGATACGCAAGTTCATGCTTCCGACGTCGAATTACACTGTCGGCGCTACGACGAAGCCATTCAACATGCCGGTGGTTTTGATCTCGTCTTGTTGGGTATCGGTCGCAATGGACATATTGGGTTCAATGAACCATTCTCGATCCGCAAGAGCCGCACACGACTTTGTACGCTCGACCCAATCACTCGCCGAAGCGTCGCCAGCGATTTCTTTGGTGAAGAGCATGTGCCGACGCAAGGACTGACCGTTGGACTCGGCGCGATTTTAGCTGCGCGCCGCGTGTTGTTCATGGCACTTGGCGAGCACAAAGCGAAGATCATTCGAGAAACGCTCGAAGGGGTCGTATCCGATCGCGTGCCTGCCTCCTATCTTCAAGAGCACGGCGACGTTCGAGCATTACTCGATAATTCGGCCGCTTCGGATTTGACGAGTTCCTCGATGCCGTGGTTGCTTGGCAAAGTAGAATGGACCGATTCTTTGGTCAAGGTCGCGGTCCTATGGCTGTGCCAAAAAACAGGCAAAGCTTTGTTAAAACTCGATGATAACGATTTTCGTGAACACGATTTGCATCAATTATTGCGGCATCACGGTCCGGCACAAACATTGGCTCATAAAGTTTTTCGTTGGATGCTCGATACCATTGAATACCATCCAGCTGGTCGACAGAAAAAGAAGGTCCTATGCTTCTCGCCACATCCGGATGACGATGTGATCAGCATGGGTGGAACGCTTATTCGACTCAATCAGGATGGTCATGAGGTTCATGTTGCTTACATGACCAGCGGCAACATTGCCGTTTTCGACCACGATGCCTTGCGGGTCGCGGATATGGTTACTGAGTACAATCGGATTTTCGGTATCGATCATGATCGTTCGATGTCGATTGAAAAAGCCGTTCGCGATGGCTTGGCGAACAAGACAGCCGGCCAACCTGATGTGGAAGTCATACAGAACATTAAAGGATTAATTCGGTGGAGTGAAGCGCGGGCGGGAGCATTGTGTGTTGGTTGCCGTGAATCGGATCTCCATTTTTTGGACTTGCCCTTTTATCGCACAGGTACGATCGCCAAGCGACCAGTTAGTGAAGAAGATATTCGAATCATTCGCGAATTGATTGAAAACCTTCGACCGGATCAAGTTTACGTGGCTGGTGACTTGGCGGATCCTCACGGGACGCACCGTGTTTGTGCTGAAGCTATTTTTGAAGTCTTCGATCGGCTCAAACAAGAAGGACATGCGCTACCTGAAGTTTTGATGTACCGCGGGGCCTGGCAAGAATATCCTCTTCATGAGATCGAGATCGCAGTCCCCTTGAGCCCTACCGATATTCAACTCAAGCGTGAAGCCATCTTTATGCACGAAAGTCAGAAAGACGAAGCATTGTTCCCCGGCAATGATCCTCGTGAGTTTTGGCAAAGAGCCGAAGATCGCAACCGCGGCACGGCTGATCGGTATAATCAAATCGGTCTCCCCGAATTTTTTGCGCTGGAAGCCTTTACGCGTTGGCAAGGCAAGCCGATTTAGACAATCGCTTTCGAAGTTGAATACACTGAATGAAGGATCCACTCGATTGTTCGAGTCTTTGTTACGCAGATCATCGTGGGTTCTTGAGCCTGAGGCGCTAGTTCGACTGTCCCAAATCCTTGAACACGAAGCGCAAGCGAGTGGTTTGACTATCGAAACCTCAAGAAAACCACTCGCTTGCGCTTCGTGTTATCAATGAGATTATGCCTTCCGTAAGGATT
>JANOAI010000315.1:0-3411 GCA_031411055.1 Pirellulaceae bacterium | reverse complement strand
TTGAGGAACCGGACGGCTTGCGCCGTTCCGCTACAAAGTTTTTCCTTAAGTCCACGCCATTTGACCCAATATCGGTCGAGTCCAACTGCTTTACCTAAGCAGTGTAGCTTCGGGGCTGGTTTAAGGCAACTTTGTTGGCTTTTCAAGGTTTGAAGTGTTTTGCGTCGCTTCGGTGGGGGGCCAAAATGGCTGAGTTTCGATATAGCGTGCGACTTCCGTGAGAAGCGTGTCGATGGTTTGCGACTGAATTGTGTGGGGAGGAGACCAGTCGAGCCACGAAAAGCCTGGATGTTCAGTCGGAGCAATCTCACGATCTCGAAGCAACCAGCCTAAATAGATCGTCAGTTCCTTGAGTTTCGGCTTTTTTGACTCGCTGACCGTGTATTGGTGCTTAAAAGTAAACTGCGGGTCGGTCCAAATCTCGTTGGGCTTGATCCCGGTTTCTTCGCGAAGTTCTCGGAGTGCCGCTTGAGGGATCGTTTCCCCCAAATCGACATGGCCTTTGGGGAGATCCCAGCGATCCGTATGCTTCATAAGAAGAAACTGGATCGGCCGCCCTAGCCGAAAGATGAGATAACCGCTGGAATAAACTTCAGGTTGCATCGACGGCCTTGTCGCGTTCAGTATCTTATCGTTCCGTGTCAAATCGATTTTAAAAAGAGGATTTATGAAGATATACACCAAAACAGGCGATGCGGGAACAACAGGCCTATTCGGAGGTCCGCGGGTCTCGAAAAACGACGCGAGGATTGCTGCCTATGGATCGATCGATGAGCTGAACGCAGTGCTTGGAATTGCCCGCTCGGTAGGGCTCCATCAGAGCCAAGATGAACTGCTTTGCGCGGTGCAAGCTTGCCTGTTCTCCATTGGTGCCGAACTAGCAACACCCGACCCGGAAAAGCATAACTTGAAATGGTCAGGAGATGCGGATGTCGAAAGGCTTGAAAAATGGATTGACCAGGTTGACCCAACGCTGGCTCCACTTCGCAATTTTGTTCTTCCGGGGGGGAGTCCAGCCGCATCGCATCTCCATCTGGCTCGAACCGTCTGCCGAAGGGCTGAACGCGAGGTCGTTACTTTGCTCAGCGATCCACGAATCAGTAACGTTTCGCACATCGTGATCTATCTCAATCGGCTAAGCGATCTGCTGTTCGTGATGGCCCGCCAAGCAAACCAGCTGGCTAGTGTTCCAGACGTCCCTTGGCAAAGCCCTCGCACCAGTTCTTAGTTCGTCTGTTCCAAATCATTTAACACGATGCGCAAGCGAGTGGCTTGGCAATTGAAACCTTAAAAAAACCACTCGCTTGCGCTTCGTGTTATCAAGGAGTTTGTGACTTCCTGAAGGATTTGTGACAGTCGAATTAGTGGACACATTTGTACGCATTCGAATTCTTCGCGGTCGTAAAGCACCACGAAGGGGAATTCGGAAGAATAAAAAAAGCCAGCGAATGATCGCTGGCTTTAAGTATTCAGTGCGGAAACGGATTTGGCGACCTAGGTCGTTTCGATTGTTTCGCGGACTTTTTGAAGGAAGTGCTCTGTCCCCGCTTTGGAAAGATCCTTGCAGTGCTTCTCAGCGTCTTTCCGTTGAGCATACTCAAAAACGGCAACTCGCTTCAAATTCTGGTTGAAAATGCCCCAGTAAAGCTTGATTCGCGGTGGTTCGACAACTTTACGCGCCTTTTTGGGGGCTTTCTTCTTTGGGGCGGCTTCTACGGCTTCGGCTCCTTCCACGACTTCTTTCACCTTCTTGGCGGCTCTCTTTTTGGGTGCTGGTTTCACTACCGATGCCATCGTTTTTCTCCGAAAAAATTCAATAAACGGACAATCAACTCAGCTCTCTGATGTCCAAATTCTGGTTGGTACCCCATTATAGTCGAACTCGTTCAATTATCCCAGCGCTACGAAAATCTCCCCTAAACTGGCTACTTTTTCACAGGAACCAGCGATTTGGGGACTTGGGTAGCCGCAAATGCTTGCCAACGAGCATCAAGCTGAGCCTGTGTCGGAAGCCCGGCGTGAACATAGAGTCCATATCGAAGGTGCAGTGGCTTGCCAGGCTCAATGACGCGCGGACCCTCATAGGTGAGCGAGGCTCCCATCCAACCGTCGTTGCGCACATGAAACGTGGTGGGGTGATTGAAGTTGGTAGGGTGGTCCAGCAGCGTGACTCCTTCAATTGTCGTCGCCGATATCGCTCCCGAATAGTCGCACCATTTGGCTGGTTTCCAAAGGACCCCCTCTTCGTTGACCGCCCCTTCTGAATTCCGAATGCGGCCAGCCCCATCATGAACACCTATCGTTTTCGCCATACGGACGGCAAGCACCCCAAACGGTGTCTTTCCAAGCGTCACTGAAAAGTTCTTGGGAGAATGAAGCTCGAGATCGATGGTCAATAGGGTTTCACCATCGTCCAGCGACTCGATCCGATAGCGGCGATAGTCTTCCATCTTTGTCTCTTGATGGATCTGCCAGCGATTGTGCGAACCGATCACCGCTTCCCGATTACTATCTTCGTATTCAAGGATTCGTTGATGAACAATCCGACCGGCTTGACTCTTGTCACTCCAAAAATCGGCTCCACCAACATCGTGGTGAGCAATCCAAATCGAGTTATGATGCGAGTGACCATTCGGATCATGCGGATGCCCCATCCGCGTCAACGACTTTCCGGACGGTCCCATCAACGGGTATAAGAACGGCCTCTCGTTCTGAGATCCAAAGTGATACCGAGTTACCTCGACATCCTTTCTTGTTACAGAAGCCTGACCGTTTGGCAGTGGTATGATCTGCATCAGCGGCGGTGTTCGCGGAACAAGAGGCGAATCAGGAGCAACTTTTTCTTCCGCCAGTACCTTTGCTGACAGAACGCCAAAAACAATCATGAACGGAACAAACGCTTTCAATTGAGTGTTACTGAGCATTTGTGATTTTGGTTCTTCCGGGAATTTAGTGGCTAAGGGATTTCTAGGCTGAGATCAAGTTTGCCGTAGAAGAAGAGAATTCTTGTGCGGTAGTTGTCGAAGTTGCGGAAGCCGCGAGCGAGGCTTTTGATCGATTGGATTCGACTGTTAAAGCCTTCACTGATAGCGTTGGTAATTCGTTGTTCGATATAGCTCATGAGGCCCGATAGGTGTTTCTTAAGCATTTTGGCAACCTTGATCATGGGCTTGAGTTGACTGCGCGTTGCCCACCCGTACCAACTGCGAAAGGTCATGGCTGCGTCGTCGTTGGTCACGCATTCCCAAAGATTACGCTAACGGCTCCATTCTCGCACCTACCCACTAAATTCCCGGAAGAACCTTTATAAATTCGGAAGAATTGTGATTGGAGTACCCACCCTAGAGCATTTTCATGAACGACGTAGGCTTGGAAAACGGGGTCAGGTACCAAAAGCCGGAACGGCCCTTC
>JANOAI010000314.1:0-4471 GCA_031411055.1 Pirellulaceae bacterium | reverse complement strand
CTCGAGATTTCGCGGTACTCTATCGAACCAATGCCCAATCACGGTTGTTTGAAAAGGCCCTGATTAAGCGTCGTTTGAACTACCAACTGATCGGTGGTTTCCGATTCTATCAACGACAAGAAATCAAGGATTTGCTCTGCTATCTTCGCCTAGTACACAACCCATGTGATGATGTTGCCTTTGAGCGAATCATCAACACGCCGACACGCGGGCTTGGGCAGAAAACACTCGACAAGGTCGCTGACTTGGCACGGAAAGACGGCATCAGCCGACTTGAGGCCTTAGCTCGATCGATCGACCACGGGATCCTGTCAAAAAAGGCTGCTTCATCGGCCGAGGCTTTTCTTAAAGTCTATAGTCAACTCCTTGAGATGGCGACTGGACCGCTTGTTCCCCTGTTGAACTTTTTACTCGAAGCAACCGACTACCTCACGTACCTCGCGAAACAAAAATCGGCTGACGAAGACGATAAATTCGACTCCAATGTGACCGAGCTTTTGGCGGATGCGAAGCAAGTCGATGTACAGTTTGAAGACGGGAACGGCCTGGAGAATTTTCTCGAGCAAGTGAGCCTCTTATCCGAAACGGATAACCTTGGCGAAGACGCCGACCGCGTGACCTTAATGACTCTACACGCTTCCAAGGGACTTGAATTCCCTAGCGTCTTCGTCGTCGCCGTCGAGCAAGACATTTTGCCGCATGCGAGATGTCGTGAGCACCCAGAGCAAGTCGAAGAGGAGCGACGCCTTCTTTTCGTTGGGATTACCCGGGCCGAGAACCGTCTTCAACTTAGCACGGCCGCCAAACGTGGGTTTGCTCACCGCAGTAGCATTCCTAGTCAATTCTTGATGGAAATACCGCGACTTGAACTAGAAATTTCTGACAATCAAAACGAATACGATGATAGCTTTGGTGATCCCGATTTCTTTGACGAACGCCCCGCAACCCGAAAGTCTTTTCGGAGCAAGAGTTCCAACTTCGGTGATGAATGGGATTCCGAGAATGCTACGCATCGACAGCTAGGTGGCGACAAAGAACCGTCTGAAATCACGATCACCTTTGAACCAGAAAACACCGTTGGGCAATCGAGGAAAAAAGAGTCGGCAAGCATGCCAGCTGAACTGAGTGAGCTAGTCGGTCGCCTCAAGAGCGGCGCATCGCTCGCACCAGTCGCGACAACCGCTGGTTGTGACGTTCGGCTATTCCAAGAAGGCGTCCAAGTCACCCATCCGACCTTCGGAACCGGCCAAGTCGTTTCCATCGACGGACATGGAACCAAACGGCGAGCGATCGTCAAGTTTCAAGGTACTGACGAGAAAACTTTTGTTCTGTCTTGTTCCCCGCTCCAAGTTATATGAAGGGCTAACTCGCTTGATTTCGTAGTTTCATACGTCGGGCGATTTGGCCACGAGGGACGAATTTTATTGACGAGGCATGCGACTGACTTCGGCTATTCGGCATCGGTTAGTGGGCTCTTGGCAAATGGAGCAACCAAACCGTGGAGTCTGAAAGCAAGAAGAGGATGCATTGCCACTAGACTTGATCGATAAACCTATTGCCTCGCGATTTATTTTCAATGCGAAACCCGTAAAATGGTAGATTGGTTACAATTACAAGTATGTCTAATGCTCCCCTGAACAAAGGTCCTGACGTAGTTGCGCCACACACGCAACCTGTGGCGGTGATTGATATTGGGGCGACGAATGTCCGGATGGCCATCGCTGAGATTGGAGTCCACGGCAAGGTTCGCCCGTTGGCCAGTCAGTCCATGCCCATTTCGATTGGAAAAGATACCTTTGGGCTGCAACGTATTCGTAAGAACTCGATCGAAGAATGCGTCCGGGTCTTGAGTAAGTACCGGGATTCGATGCATGAATATGGGATTACACGTTCCGAGCAGATCCGAGTGGTTGCGACGAGTGCTGTCCGCGAAGCGACGAATAAGCTTGTTTTTATTGATCGGGTATACATCGCGACAGGGTTAGTCGTCGAGGCTCTCGATGAAGCGGAGGTTAATCGCATAACGTATATGGGTGTTCAGCCGCTGATCCAATCAGTCCCAGGCTTGGCGGCTGCCAAAACGGTCGTCGTCGAGATTGGGAGTGGAAGCACGGAAGTGCTAGTCGTTCGCGGTGGACATGTTTTGTTTTCCAATTCGTATCGTTTGGGTTCGCTTCGATTGCTAGAGCAACTGGATCGTTTTAATACGCCCATTGGTAAGCAGCAAGCTCTCATCGAGACCCAGATTCAACGCTTTGTCGACCATATTTACGAACAAATTGACAGCGATGCGAGATTGGAAGTCGTTGCCATTGGAGGAGATATTCGCTTTGCGGCGGCAAATGTTCTTTCACAAGAAGAAGTTACCGAGTTGGTAAGACTTCCTCGATCGAGTCTCAGTGTTTTTTCTGCAAACCTTGCGAAGATGACGGAAGAAGAGATCGTTCAGAAGTATGGATTGACTTTTCAGGATGCAGAAACGATCGGTCCAGCTGTCCGAAGTTACTTAATGCTTGCGAAGCGTCTTGGATGTGAAGTTTTGCATGTCGCGCCGACCAATTTACGTGATGGGCTGCTGAATGATCTTGCTCACCACGACACCTGGACGCAAGAATTTCGAAATCAAATCATCCGCTCAGCCATCAATTTAGGTCGACGTTTTGATTTTGATGAAAAACATGCCAAGCATGTCGCCATGTTGGCTCGCCGTTTGTTTGGCGATTTGCATCGCGATCATCAGCTTGATCAGCGAATGGAGCTACTTCTCTATCTTGCGGCCCTACTTTACGAGATTGGCCACTTCATCAACCCACGCAGCAATCACAAGCATGCGTTGTATTTAATTCGCAATAGTGAAATCTTCGGCTTGTCCCAAAAAGACTTGCTGCTGGTTGGTTTAGTCGCTCGCTATCATAGGCGATCGACGCCGCAACCGGATCATGATGGATATGCGACTCTGGATCGTAACGATCGTGTAGCGGTGGCTAAGCTTGCTGCAATCTTGCGAGTTGCCATCGCTTTGGATGAAACGCGCACACAGCGAGTGAACGGCATTGATTGTAAAAAAGATGGTGAGCGGTTTGTGATTTCCGTATCCGGAGCAGAGGATCTTTCGTTGGAACAACTCACCCTGCGTCAAACGGGAAATCTCTTTGAAGAAGTTTTCGGCATGAATGTGCTGCTTCGAACGCGGCGCGGCGGCTAATCCGATTGACCGCGTCCTAGACTTTATCGGGCTTTTATGCGAAACAGTTAGCGTTGCTGATGGTACAAAACCAAAAAGCCAGCGGAATTGAGGAATTCACGCTGGCTTTCGGGATGATGCAATCGGCTAGCGATTTATTTGATTAGTTTCCAACGATATACGTTAGATTGACGAGATTGAGGGCCGAATTCAAGAATGTCTCACCGGGCTTGTAATACAACATTATGAAATCATTAGGCTGGATCACGATGCGTTGCTTGACGTCGCGGACAGCTCGCTCTAGGTCAACTCGAATTGCAACTTGTTGACCATTACCAACCTTCCTGAGGACAACCGCTCGGGTCGGGGGCAAAATTCTTCCAATACCTGCTCCACTGGTGACGATTTGACCCGCACCAGGTTGTCCACCGACCGAAGAGTTAGCCATCGCAATCGCTTCCAAGATATCGATGTCATGGTCGCGAGGCATGGGGATTTCGGCTCCATTGATCAATCCACCTGTATGGAACACTTCATTTTGACGTGCTCGGAGATAGACAACGTCACCATCTTCGAGCATGACATCTTGCTGCGTGAAGCAAGGCGACTCACCGTTTTGAGTGTAGAGCGGAATCCGCTTGGCAGTCGCTCCTTGTGGAACGCAGCCCATGATTTGTTCGATACACTGTCCTTCACTGGCGCGATTCCAAGCCTCACCGCTTGCAACATCACCAAGTTGTTCGCGACGAAGGATCCAAACCTCGTTCATCGCATCCGTGCCTGGCATCCCGCCCGATGCTGTCAAGGCATGAAGCACGTCATTCTCGAAGGCTGGTAGGTCAATAACCTGGGCTGAGCCTCGCTTGGCAATAAGTGTTGTTGTGCGACTGATTTGGGTGGGAGTATCAGACTTTACCTCTTCTCGCACCACAATGATTCGGCTCACTCGAGGGCGAATAAGGTTAACGTAGACATACTCCTTGCCTTCCTTAACGATCTCCTTCTCGATTACGACGGCAACAAGCTTGTCAGCCGCTTGCTGAACCGTAAGTCCGGCAACGTTCATGTCCCCAACGACAGGGAGCGGAATCGTCCCATCATCGGAAACCTCGATTGGGATACCAGCGGAGGGTCCCGAGACGTTACCCGCTGGTGGATAGTAAATCTGCTGGAGCGTCATCCCACCTTGAATTAGTGGCGTTGCCTCATCCGTATTAGCCGGAATCAATCCACGAACGTAGACACTCAGCACGTCGCCTGGTCCGATAACGTAAGATCGCGGCGGAG
>JANOAI010000313.1:0-3644 GCA_031411055.1 Pirellulaceae bacterium | reverse complement strand
CGCCAAATAGGCTGGCATGCCACCAACACCGAATGTCAAAACAAGAGAGGTTCCCGCAGAACCGTTCGTGTTAAGCGGCATCAAGTATACGGCTCCGCTTAGCAAAGCACGTCCCGGTGCACCGACTGCCACGTAATTTTTGCCAGTGCCATCAAGGTCACCTAATGTCGCGACTGCACTTCCGAACAGATCGTTGTCCTGAAGCACAGGGCCGCCGAGCAATGAATCGGCGATACGGGTGCTTTTCGTTACATCAAAGAGACCGGAACTAAAGCGTGTGACGGTAGCCTGATAGTCTTCGACCTCGCCGTCGGCGGCAACACCGTTTGGATTGGCGGCCGCTACATCCGTGCTCAAACGAAAACGAGCATACGTTTTGCCACCGGTGGCATTCAACGGAACGGATGGAAAGTTCAACGTGAAGACGCCATTCGTCGTTGCCGTCGGGACAGCTACCGAAGCGCGTTCGGTTGTACTATCGAATACACCGTCGCGATTGACGTCGATCCAACCGTAAAGTGTTGCAGCGTTGCCAGTGGTATTGGTGGCTCTCAGCCGAGCTTGAGGAATCGCACCGGCGGTTATCAATAGATCAACATCGGGATCGATGACACCCTCTTCATCATCGGCATTCGGTGTGACATATAAGTCATCGCCATTGGCTTTCGCAGACGCCGCGGCATCTGCTTCCGCATCAACGCGATTCCCCAAAAACAGAGTCGTTTGAGTCGTGTCGATAACGTGGCTGGCTCCGCCGTTCGCTAAAAGTGTTTCATAGTTGGCAATTCCTACCCCCGGCCCCGTATCGGGAGCATCGCCAAAGTCAGAAGCCATCAAACAACGACTCTCCAGCGATTCAATCAACCAACGCCTACTAAGTCGCGACCTTTGCTTGCGATCCAATGGCGGCGTTGGCCGCCGATTCTGGCAATTCAGGAATTTGTTGAGCGATGTTGCCCCAAGGTTAAATTTACTGCGCCAGTTCATTTGAATTTTCTTAAGGAGTGCTATCTCAAAATCCTGCCAAAAATCCGATTGCTCTTCGGCCATGTCAAATTCGTTCGTTGGAATCAAACCATCGCGATACCAAGCCGTCGTGGAGCGAAATAGCTCCTTCGAGTTTCCCGAACTAAACGCAGCGATTTTCCCATTCTATACCAACGCATTGCCCTATTCTTTCTCGAATTTTGCTTGATTCATTCAGTTTTTCGGAAATCGAAGGACTCCGCACCCGCAAAGATTCGCTGGTCGTGACTAGCTGGAGTTTCTTCGGCAAAAAGATGGGGGCAAGAAAATTGTAGAAATAGACGTATATATACCTCCGTTATATACCACCATTTTCTTGCCAATGTCAAAGCCCCTGTGTTCATCTGAAAACCGTTTTAAAGGTAATGCACTTCACGTCGATATTGATCCAATGCGTCGCATCAAGAGGGCTTAGTCGTAGGAGAGAGCGAAGGTGTTGTTCGTATTGCTCTGTCGTGTCTTGAAAGCATGTTATTTGAAAAGACTCCGTTGGATTCGAAAGACAGAATCGCTGATTGCCTAAAGATATTGTGCCTTCGGCCAGGGGAATCATGGCCATTACAGAAGCCTCTCCTCCCAACAGGTGGACCACTATTTCTTGATAGAGTGAAAGCGATAGAGACGTCCCGAGATCGCGAAGCATCCCAATGGTAAGCTCAACCAAATGGTCATTTCCAGTCTGACTTTGGCAATCAACCCGAAAAGCACGCCGAGTGGAGCCCGCGATCGGTGCATTGACGAATTGCGATTCGACTCTTGCCGAACGAAAGTTAATCAATTTGCCACGTGGCATATCGAGCAGATAGAGATAGCACAACAACTGAGCAACATGGTCGCCGGCAAGCTGTGAGACGGCCTTCAATTCGTAGACACCCCCCGAATCAACGACCATGTCTAAGAAGTAGGTTTTTCGGAAGGTACTGTGCTCGATGTAGATTGGCACTTGCGAGCAGCAATCCAATCCAATTGTCTTGAGCTGATGGGCAAGTGATGCTTCATAGATTCGTTCATCTGCCAATCGCCCAATACGGTTTTGGCATACAAAAGCGCAGCTCATAACGCGGTAGTCAAGCGAAGAAAACTCCTCCGAAGTCAGCGGATTGATTCGCATCCCACAGGTTACCGGCATTGCATCTCCCCCGACTCGGTTGATTTTTTAGGCAAGAAGATGGGGGCAAGAAAATGAATTCCTGAAATATTTTCTTGCCCCCATTTTCTTGCCAAATTCTTCCCGCTTCTTTAGCTTCTATTTACCCAATGCTCAGCGATTTTCTTTTTCAAGAATGCGACGCTGCGCTGGAGTTGCTCGATTCCGTCGACGCCGTCTTCGATGCTGATCCAGCCGTTGAAGCCTTTGGTTTTCAATTCCCTAAAGATGGCGTCGTAATCGTTGAGTCCCTTGCCGATCTCGCCGTGACTGAGACGTTTGGCATAGCCAGTGGCTCCACCTTCCTCACGACGTAAGTCCTCGATCGTTCCCTCTTTCAAATAACGATCGCTGGCGTGCATCGTGACGACTCGATGAGAGACACGCTTAAGCAATTCGATGGGATCTTCACCAGCAAGATAAGTGTTGCTCGGGTCGTAGTTGACCCCAAAATGGGGATGATTCACCGCGTCGACTAGCTTGCAAAACACATCCATCTTTTGAGCAAATTCGGGATACTCCCAGAAGTCGTCCTTGTAGTGGTTTTCAAGAATCAAAGTGATGCCGCGTTCTTGTGCGTACGGCAGACACGCTTTGATAGAATCAGCGGCGAATCGAACACCTTCATCGATCCTCAGTTCGGGGCGTTTTTGTCCGCTTAGCACTCGGCAATATTGCCCGCCGAGCGTATGGGTCATGTCGATCCATCGTTTTTGTTTTGCGATCTCCTTTTCGCGAAAGCCAGCGTCTGGGTGAGTAAAATCGGGTGAACAGCACATCATCGGGATGACCATTCCAGTATCCTCGACCATGCGGCGAAATCGTGGCCAGTTGGTTTCGTCTTCCATTTCAAGGAAGCCGGCATACCATTCGACTCCATCGACGCCGAGCGTCGCGGCTAGCTTGATCCACTCGGCAACCGTCATCGACCCGTCTTTACAGAGGGCCTGCATGTAAGCTTTAGGAAAGGCGGCTAGTTTCGGCATGATGGGGTTGTTTATTGGCAAGAAGATGGGGGCAAGAAAATATTTTTGGAAGAGATGTTCTTTATATTCTTGCCCCCATTTTTCTTGTCGTCTCTTATGGCTTGAGTACAGACTTGACGACTTCCCCGCGATGCATTTTCTCGAAGGCTTCGTGCCACTGCGTGATGGGCCAGACGCCGCCGATGATGGGCTTGACGTCGAACTGACCATTTCCAAGCAAAGCGATAACGCGTTCCCAGATCGGCCAGTTGTGACTGAAGCTGCCTTGCAACGTGACGTTCTTATGCCGCCCCGCGAAATCCTCGCCCAAGCGATGAGTTCGCCGCACACGCGCCTGCCGCTTTACAAGGACGAGCAGGACAACATCGTCGGCATCCTGCACGCGCGCGATCTCTTGCGCGCCATTTCCGAACACGGCCGCGACGGCTTTGACGTCAACGAGGTAAAACGCAACGCCTGGTTCACGCCGATGCAAACCAGCGCCG
>JANOAI010000312.1:0-9377 GCA_031411055.1 Pirellulaceae bacterium | reverse complement strand
AGAACCGGACGGCTCGCGCCGTTCCGCTACAAAGAAATCGGGAAAGTCAGTGGCATTGGGCGTTAGCCCCGGTTTTCAATGCAGTTTATCTGGTATCCTCGTCCTACAAAATACTGCGGTTGTTTGTTCCAATTGGCATGTGTGCTGTTTCGGTACAGGTTCGGAAACCGGAGCTAACGCCCTGCGGCTGATCATTGACGTCAGCCTGCATTAGCCGTTAGCCCCGAATTATGATGCGTCCGTATTCGAAGCGAGAAAACGGCTTGCGTCTGCGGCTCATTAAATGCATAAGTTTAGATCTTCACCGAGCAGATATCGACTGCCTGCTTGAGAGAGCCGAGCTTATCAGGTCGTATTGGGCTAAATTCTTGGGCTATAAAGTCGCGATATCCTGTTTCGAGAATCGTCTTCACGACGGCCGGGTAATTGATTTCCTGAGTATGGTCGATCTCATGACGGCCTGGAACACCCGCAGTATGGTAGTGTGCGAACCAATGATGATGTTCTCGAATCGTGGCGCAGAGATTCCCTTCCATAATTTGCATGTGATAGATGTCATAAAGAATTCGGAATCGGGGATGATCAAGCTTCTCACACAATGCGATACCGAACCGTGTGTTATCACCCATATAGTCAGCATGATTGACTTTGCTGTTAAGCAGCTCCATCACCATCGTGACCCCCAGTTTTTCGCAGAGTGGCATCAGCTTCGACAAGCCTGCAGCGCAATTTTCGATTCCCGTCTTATCGTCCATCCCTTTCCGCTCACCCGAAAAGCAAATGACTTTTTTGAAGCCAGCGTCAGCCGTTTTCCGAATCAGTTCTTCGTAGCCCGGCACAAGAATATCGAAATACTCCGGACGATTCCAACCGCAATTGATATGAGAGTCCGGTAGCTTGTCCGAAGTAAAACGGCCGACAGCGCATTCCAGTCCGTGTTTTTGAACAATTGGATAATCCTTGGGCTCGAGCAACTCAATCGACTCAAGCCCGATCTCCTTGCAGGCTACGCAAAACTCTTCGAGCGGGATCTTGGAAAAAGTTGCGCGACAGACGGACTGGCGGAGCCGTCGAGTCGAATCTCCGCTAATGGTTTCGCTGAAAAGTTGCCTTTGCGCCGCTACGGAAAGCGCCAACGCGCTCAGGATCGATTGACGTCGGTTGATGCGAAAGGGTGCCATAGTTGTCACTGCTCGACAAACGAAGGTTGATGGTCGGATCGAAAACCACTGCTATCCGTGCAGAAACAGCTTTCCCTAAGCTTACCTCAAACACCTACTAAAAACTCAATAAGACAAGCGTTGTTGTTGGTGCGGCGACGACTTCATTGAGGCAAATCGACATCAAAACTTTGGCTAGCTCTTGAGGCGTTCTGTTGAGGATAGCGAATTTGGTCCGGAATTCGCAGAGTTTTTGTATTGCCTTTTATTCCCTCGTCCCGATATCCTCAAGATTGAGGTGCTTTTTGAAAAGCTGGATTTCTATCGTCTTGATTTGCTCTTTTTTACGCCTGCAACTGGTTTGCTGCTGCGGAGCGGTTGGGATATGCGACAAGCAGCCTGGAGCTTGTGTTCACGACAACGCTGGCCAGCGAAACACTCGTCGATGTTGTTCTGGCTCGCATAAAGCATCGGGAAAAGAATCCGAAGAACGCAAAGTTGCAGTCGAAGCTAGCAAGTGCCGTTGCCATCACGGTAACGATGTCGCACCTCCACTGAAAGTGACATCCCAACCAGGGGTGAATTCGCCAGCATGTGAAGAGTGCAACGGGCCGGTACAAGAGAATGGTCATCATCACCTCTATTGGATTGTGCACGGTAATAGCCTTCCCTCAGAAAAATCTCCGATGAAGAATTTGTGCGACGTTAAATCGATCGCGCTTCCGTTGTTAAGCTATCCACGCTTCTGTGACCGACGCGCTTGCTTAGAAATTCTTGGGGCGCCTCATAGGGTAGATCTTCTTTTGCTGCTGGGGCAACGCCGCATTTGATTCGATAACTCGCTCTACCCTCTCTACCTGGACAGCGCCACTTTGAATCAGCCGAACGGCGTTAGCCGCGGTTCTGAAACTGAAAACCGTGGCTAACGGCTAATGTTTTCGAAAACGTCACGAATCACGAAGAATTTGATTCAAAGTGGCGCTGTCCAGCTACTTAGCCGAGTTTAACTTTTGAATCAATGTAAGGATTTTATGACCATGTTGCGCTTATTTGTGGCGGCGATAGCCGTTGGCCTTTTCTCATTTGCAGCTTCGGCTTTTGGACAGCAGCCAGTAACGCCGTCCACACCTCCAGCTCACGTCCATGCACATCCCGAGCACGGTCCGCACGGCGGAGAATTGCTTGAAGTTGGCAAGGAAGAGTATCATTTAGAGCTAATGATCGAGGAAAAGAAGAAAGAGCTCGTTGTTTACCTCATGGATGGTCATGTAAAAAATTTCGTTGCGATCGATGCACCTTTCCTGGCCGTAAACTTGAAGATGGCGGGTAAGCCTGTCCAAGTAAAGCTTCTGCCCGTTCCGCAAGAAGTGGACAAGAAGGGTTTTTCATCGCGTTTTGGAATTGCTCATCCGCAAATGCTAGATGCATTGCATGGAGGGCACGCCGATGCTCGCTTGGCTCTCAAGATTGGCAACAAAGCCTATACTGTGAAAATCGTGCACCACCACGACCACGCTGGACACAATCACGGCCCAACGACCGTGAAATAGCTGAAACGGCCTTGCTTGCTTCACTCTCCGTCTTCAACGCATCTCGGACTCAGTGGATGGCACTTGCCGTCAATTGCTGTCCGGGACTGTTTGATCTTGATATCAATTTGCTGGAATATGCCCAATGAGTCAATCCGAATCACGAAATCCGCTCCTTTCGGTTGTTGGAATCATTCTCGTGCTGTTGGTCTATGCAGGCGGACTCGTCCACGGTCGTTTTCTTGGACATGGATGGCCCGTTTCATTGTTCACGCGCGGCGAGGGAGACACTGACGCTAAAGACGAACATGCCGGGCATGATCACGCTGGCTACGACCATGGCCCAACCGAGGTCAATTCGATCGAGCTATCTGAGTCTGCTCGAAAAAATATTGGACTAACGGAAGAATATCTTCAACCGATTGAGCTCAAGGATTTCGAGCAAAATCTCTCTGTCCCAGCAATTGTCGTTGACCGTCCTGGTCGTACGCGTTTGCCTGTTAGCGCTGCTACAACTGGCATTATTACGCATGTCCATGCGGTTACGGGTGAAGCCATTGCTCCAGGTGACCTCATTCTGGAGATGCGACTGACGCACGAGGATCTTGTCACGTCTCAACGTGAGTTTCTGCAAGCGCTTGGCGATCGCGATGTCGAAATGAAGGAGATCGCTCGCATCGAGAACGCTGCTAGCTCAGGCGTGATCTCGAATAAGACGCTTCTGGAACGGCAATATAGTCGTGACAAGATCGAATCACTCCTAAAGTCTCAACGCGAAGCGCTGCGACTTCACGGACTTTCTGAATCTCAAATCTCAACCATCGAGACTGACCGTCGACTTCTCACTGACATTAAGGTCCGTGCGCCAGACCCCGATGGACATAAATTGGACGAGTTACAATTAAGCCGTCCAAGTTTGCCGAAGAACATATTGCACCATCTGCACCATGCCGCAGAGGATGATGATAACCGGTCGAGCGTGCCCGATCGAAGCGAGCGCACGCACATTGAACCGCCAAGGTTGGTGAAGGTCGCAAGTATATCAGCCATAGCCACGGACTCGCCAAGAGAACCAACCGGATCATCAACGCACCTGCTTGTCCTCCAGGATTTGCATGTCCAAAAAGGACAGTCGGTCAACGCGGGAGACTTGCTTTGTACTCTTGCTGATTTTGGAGAGTTGCTGATCGAAGGCCAAGCGTTCGAATCGGAAGCAAGTATTCTTTCGAACACGAAACAGGCTGGTTGGACGGTGTCTGCAATTGTCGAGGAGACAGGAAAAAGCATTACGGTCCCAGATCTCGTGCTTGCTTGGGTAGATAACGAAATTGATCCGATTTCGCGCGCGCTCAAGTTTTACGTTCAGCTCCCTAATGTTTCATTGAGCGAAAGCGCGAACGCAGAAGGTCAAAAATACATAACGTGGCGATATCGAACGGGCCAGCGAATGCAGTTGCTTGTCCCGATTGAAAAATGGAAGGAGCAAATTGTTCTTCCAGTCGACGCAGTTGTTCGCGACGGCATCGAGAGCTTTGTATTCCAACAAAATGGCGATCACTACGATCGGATTGCGGTTCACGAAAAGAGCCGCGACCAAACCTCCGTCGTCATTGAAAACGATGGTGCACTCTATCCAGGGGATATCGTTGCTCTGCGAGGCGCGCACCAAATGCATATGGCTTTGAAAAACAAGAGCGGCGGAGCCATCGATCCACACGCTGGACATAACCACTAAAACCAAAAACTTCCATGCTCAATGCCCTCCTTCGCTTTTCATTGCAACAACGCCTGCTTGTCATGGCGGTAGCCGTTTTACTCTGCTGTTACGGGCTTTGGACGGCGAATTCACTCCCCATCGACGTTTTTCCAGATTTGGATAGGCCGCGGGTGGTCGTGATGACCGAAGCCAACGGATTGGCTCCAGAAGAAATTGAGTCGCGTGTTACCATTCCGGTGGAGACGGCCATCAATGGGGCCAACGG
Source organism: Pirellulaceae bacterium (assembly GCA_031411055.1). GTDB lineage: Bacteria > Planctomycetota > Planctomycetia > Pirellulales > Pirellulaceae > JAIYDQ01. The sequence goes on along the minus strand of JANOAI010000312.1, from coordinate 4,706 downwards.
TGTGCTCGCCGTTCGAAGCACCTCATCGATTGGGATGTCGATTATCAATGTCGAGTTTGACTTTGGCACGACCCCTTACACGGCTCGCCAAATCGTCAACGAACGTTTAGCAATGGCCATCGATCGACTACCGAAAAACGTTCGCCCGCAGCTTGCTCCGATCTCATCGATTATGGGCCAGATCATGGTTCTCGGAATGTGGAGTGAAGATGGTGCCGTAGACCCAATCGAGCTTCGGACCCAGGCGGATTGGATTATGAGACAGCGTCTCCTTTCGATCCCAGGCATTGCGCAGGTTTTTACCATGGGGGGCGGTCGAAAGCAATTCCAAGTTCAAATCGATCAAGATGCGCTTATCAAATACGGAGTGACACTTGATGATGTTCGCAAAGCAGTGGAAAGCAGCAATTCCAATGCGACCGGCGGTTATTTGGACCAGCAAGGTGCTAACGAATGGCTTGTACGGGCCATCGGAAGAATCCAGTCGATCGACGACCTAAAAAAAGTCCCAGTCGCTGTTCGAAATGGACGAGCAGTCGCACTTTCCATGGTCGCTAACATCGTTGAAGCCGCACAAGTTAAACGCGGTGACGCCGCTGCGTATGTAAGAGAATCCGAAGATCGCTTTAGTGGTGGCGCAGCGGTCGTGTTGACAATCAGCAAGCAACCAGGAGCCGATACAAGATCCATTAGTCAATTAATCGAAGCGGCTATCGTTGAAATGCAACCATCGCTTTCCAAAGGGATTCGTGTTAAATCCCTCTATGCCCAAGAACATTTTATCGATCGGGCCATTGAGAACGTCATGGCTGCCTTGCGGGATGGTGGCATACTTGTCGTCATCATCCTATTTCTCTTCTTGATGAACTTCCGAACGACATTCATTTCATTGACGGCCATACCGCTGTCCTTGTTAATGACGATCTTGGTTTTCAAGACACTAGGAATGTCCATTAATACGATGACGCTCGGTGGGTTGGCGGTCGCGATCGGCGAATTAGTCGATGATGCGATTGTGGATGTAGAAAACATTTTTCGGCGTCTGAAAGAAAATACTCGATTGACAGAACCGCGTTCTTCGTTGAGGGTTGTGTACGAAGCGAGCCTCGAAGTTCGAAGTTCGATCGTCTTTAGTACAGTCATCGTTTGCTTAGTCTTCCTGCCTCTCTTTGCGCTTTCGGGAATGGAAGGCCGACTTTTCACGCCGCTTGGAATCGCCTACGTTGTCTCGATACTCTCATCGTTGGTTGTATCGTTGACGGTAACTCCCATTCTTGCATATTGGTTACTACCAACATCGCGTGCTGTCGCCCATCAAAGCGACGGACTTCTACTTCGTTTTTTGAAATGGTTGGTCGCCTTTATCATTCGATTCAGTTTAAGATTTCCGTGGCTCAACCTGGCTTCGGTAGTCGTTCTGGTCGCCGTGGCGGGATTGTTTGCAATGCGACTTGAAGGAGATTTTCTTCCGCCGTTTAACGAAGGTGCCATTCAGTTGAACGTACTCCTTCCCGCCGGAACTTCGCTCGAAACAAGCATCGCTATGAACCAAAGTGTCGAGCGAACCTTGACGAATAACTCGGATGTATTGAATTTTGTTCGACGGACTGGCCGAGCCGAACTGGATGAGCACGCGGAACCTGTAAGTGCAAGTGAATATATCATCGATCTTGAGCTCACTTCGAAATTCAGCCGTGAAGAGCAACTCGATCGCATTCGCAAAGATCTTTCTGAAATCCCTGGTCTTGTTTCAACCGTTGAGCAGCCGATCTCCCACTTGATCTCCCATATGCTTTCGGGAGTGAAGGCAAAAGTCGGCATAAAGCTGTATGGTGACGATCTCGATCTCATGCGTCGAAAAGCTTCCGAGGTAAAAGCTGCGATCGAAGGGGTACGAGGCGTACGAGATTTATTGATCGAGCAACAGACGCTCGTTCCGCAGCTAAAGATTGAATACGACCGCGACAAGCTTCTAGCCGCAGGGCTCACGGTGGATCATCTCAACCAATTCATCGAAACGGCCATGAATGGCCAAGTTGTTTCCGAGGTCATGATCGGGCAACGGTCTTTCGATTTAGTCGTAAAACTCAAAGAGGACGCTCGAGAGAACTTGCAAATTTTGCGACGGTTACCGGTCGACCTACCCAACGGCGGCAAGATTCCGTTAGAGTCGCTCGCCAAGATTTATGATTCCCTGGGGCCAAACACAATCCAGCGTGAACGAATTCGCCGACGTATTGTAATTCAATGCAATACATCGAATGAACGCGGTTTGGTTGAAATCGTCAAGGAGATTCAGACCAAGTTAAAAGTTGTTAGCGAGAATCTTCCACAAGGATACTATTTCGAATACAGCGGCCAATTTGAAAGCCAACAGAAGGCATCACGCGTAATCTGGTGGCTGTTTATCGTTGCGTTGATCGGTGTCTTTTTGACGCTTTACACCATGTTTCGAAGTATTAATCTATCGCTTCAGGTGATGGCGGCGATTCCGATGGCGTTCATCGGTTCGGTAGCGGCGATCGTTTTAACCGGTCAAAATTTGACCATCGCAAGTATGGTTGGATTTATCTCGTTAGGCGGAATCGCTTCACGAAACGGGATTCTTCTTCTACAACACTACCTCCACCTTGTAAAACACGAAGGCGAAGGCTGGACACATGCCATGATTGTTCGAGCTGGCCAGGAGCGTCTCGCACCTGTTCTCATGACTGCCTTGACCGCAGGAATTGGTTTGGTCCCACTGGTGCTTGCGGCCGGTCAACCTGGCAAGGAAATTCTTTATCCGGTGGCAACAGTCATATTAGGAGGCGTGATTAGCTCAACGCTCCTCGACTTTTTTGTTCACCCGGCTCTCTTTTGGTTGTTTGGACTCCGCTCCGCACAAAAAGTGATCGATTCTCGCTTCAGCGAAGAGCTGAACTCCACACTTTAGCAAGCATCGCAAAGAGCCTGGCCCTTTCAAAGCTTGGATTCGTCTCAACGACGAAGCCTTAACGCAAATGCAATTCGGTCTGTATCGTTGACAGCTCGACTTCGAGCCCTGCCGAAACTAGCTACACGTTCCGACGAAATAGTCTACTTCGATGCCGCCGCTTTCTTTTTCTCAGCTTGTTCTGCCTTCTTCTTTGCCTTTTCGGCATCATCGGCGGCGATGGTTGCTTCGGTGATTCCGACAGCAAGGCAATCCGCTTTTGCTTTCTCGTTCTGAATTGCCGAAAGTTCGGGGTTCGCCGCAGTCGGACCATCCGTTAGGCCCGAGGCCCACTGGATACTTGCCAGTACCGAATCCAAGAATGGCTTCTTCTGCCAAGTCTCAGGACGATGCCCCATATTGTTGCAAAAGATTCGTCCTTCTCCCCAGGAGCGTACCCAAGCAACCGGGACGTGATACGGTCGCTTCACATCGCATCGACTCATATCAAGACTCATCAAGACGCGCACATTCTCGGGCACCCAACTCGTGTACTGGTAGATCTCCTCTTGAAGGATGATTTCGGGAGCGAAAGCGGCGACCGTTGGATGTGTCGGTTCATGAACATTGATTGCGACTGTCGTATTCTGTGTCCAAGGATGCCCGTTGAAGGCTCCGCCAGATATAGCAAGATAGCGTGGTTCATTCTTGAGGGTGTCCGTTGCTGAATGGATTCCGATGAATCCATGCTTTGGATGCTTAAGCCAAACGTTGGTGAAGTATTCCATATTGTCGTTTGAAATGGGCAAATTTCCGGATGTGTAAAACATGACAACATCGAATCTTTCGAGGTTTTCCCGAGTAACTGCTGACACCGAATCTTGGGACAACTCGATCGTGAATGCGCCGGATTCAAGCGACAATTGACGCATGGCAACTTCGCTTGGCGCTAGTTCTCCCTCGATGCGTTTCACTGGAGCGTGTACGAATCCTTTACTCTCGGTTAAGAACAGAACCTTGGGCTTCTTTTCTTGTGAAAGCAAGCTACCAGGAAGCAGCTGGAGTCCGACGAAGGATACCAATAGAATTGCCATGTTGCCTGGACGACTGGATCGAGTCATTCTTCATAACCGTTCTGAATGGAGGGAAAGCTTGGCCACGACGATAATTGGTGGGCGATTGAGTTCAAAAAAACTGAGTTCGAATACTTTCAATTTAATCGAAAGTGGTTGCACACGACATTCCTAATGCACGCAGATTTTAACCCTTACAGCCCTAGCATTCACTCGATTGAATACAATGTTCCTCGAGCCATCGCTGGCGAAGCTCGGCTTAGTTTCTAAAGTCGGCTATCGGATGGTTTAGAAACGGAGCCTAGCTGGATAGCGCCACTTTGAATCAGCCGAACGGCGTTAGCCCAATGCCATCTACTTTTGTAGCGGAACAGCGCAAGCTGTCCGGTGTATTTCGTATTTGGCTTGGTTATACGGCCAACCAAGAACCGGGCGGCTCGCGCCGCACCGCTAAAGTAGATGGCACTGGGCGTTAGCAGCGATTCATGCACCGAAAACCGTGGCTAACTCCAAAACGGCTGATGGTTTCGATAGCGTCACGAATCATTGGCAATTTGATTCAAAGTGATGCTGTCCAGCTAAATAACCGTGCGCGATTGTGAGACGTTGGTTGGAACATGATATCCCATTATTTTTGTAACCTCTTCCCGCTTGCGGGAGAGGTCGCGAGTCTTGCGAGCGGGAGAGGGTCTTCTCGAGAGGGATGAAAACCAGCAAAT
>JANOAI010000311.1:0-9171 GCA_031411055.1 Pirellulaceae bacterium | reverse complement strand
CCAACGAAATCCTCGAGCTGTTTATTGCTGCGCAATTGGACCTTCGCGTTGCAACGCTTCCCGACGACCTCGATCCGTGCGATTTCTTAGTACAGCGTGGCAGCGATGCCATGTCGGAAGTCCTTTCAAAGACGGTCGATGCACTGGAGCACAAACTGATTCATGTCTGCCGCGGCTTTGATCCGCTCACGGATACGCATCGCGCTAATGTGGCGCTCGAGCAAATGCTCGAATTGCTGTCGAAGGCTTCGCGAACGAGCTTGTTGACGGATGATGCGGCACGGCTTCGCCAAGAGCAGATCTTGATGCGATTGTCACGCCGCTTCGGGGTTGAAACCCCTGACCTCAAGCAACGTCTCGAAGGGTTGCGAAGGCAGGTTCAGCAACGTTTGCGTCCAAGGCCTTCCGATCCAAACATTGTTGCCAATGCGCCCACGGATGATCGCTTTGCCACCCCACTTTCGAATGGAGCTTTGCCGAAGGATACGCCGGCTCAGGTAACCGAAAGTCCGAAGTTTCGATTTGCGGATCTAGCTCCGATAGATCGGGAGCTCTTTGAAATACTTGTCCTTCACGCCGATCTTGTTCCATTTGCCTTGGAGCGATTTCCGATGGAGGCTTTGATGAGCAACGCTGCTCGTCAACTCTGGCAATCGTACATGGATTTGGAGCTTGAAGGTTACAGTCTCGATTTTAGCTCGATACTTTCCGCTATCGAGGACGCAACGCTTAAAAATATTTTGGTTTCGCTCGCAGAGGAGGCGACGCAAAAAGCCGAAGTAGTCAAATTGGATGCCGACGAACGATTGCATACTTTGTGTGATCGATTGTCACGTCAAGATCAGTTGTTGCAAGACCAGCAACAACTGCGTGTATTGGAAGCTAAACATCTGTCTGCCGACGAAGAAATTGACTTGCTTCAGCAAGTTATTGAACAAGCCCGCGCAAGACAAGGTTTACTTCCCCCCAAGGGCTGATGCCCAATCGTGTTTTTTATGTTACGGTATGTTCTGAAGAGTTAAGCGACCCATGGATTAACCAGCTTGGCTCTTCAGGATTCGATATCACACCAAAAAGGAGTTTGCTGTGGACACTCAAATGAAGGAACTATCCCAACTCATCGCCGTTGCTCGTACGCAAGGCTTTCTGACTTACGATCAAGTCAATGAGTTTCTTCCCGACGAAGCCAATGACGCCAATCGATTAAACGATTTAGTCGTAACGCTTGAACGATTCGGCGTTCAGTTAATCGACGGTCCCACGCCCGCGTTGAAGCTCTTCGACGCCGACCCGATGGGTGATATCGATTCTCTAGAACAAGCTGAGAAAGATGTCGCCGAAGCGGTTGCACTAACGCCCCCAGCCTCGTCGGACTCACCAAGAATTACGAACGACCCGATTCGTTTGTATTTGAGCCAGATGTGCGAAATTCCTCTTCTGAATCGCGATCAGGAAATCTCGCTCGCTAAAAAAATTGAAATTGCTCGCAAGCAATGGCGTCGAGCTGTTCTTGGAAATGATTTCGCTCTCCGTCATACCGTTGAAATTCTCCGCAAGGTCCACGCGGGAGCGCTCCCGTTCGATCGAACGATCAAAGTCTCTCTAACGGAGCGACTCACCAAAGATCAAGTTTCCGCTCGGATGCCACATAACCTTCGAACACTGGACGCATTGATCCACGAAAACCGCAACGAATTCCGCGACATCGTCAGCAAAAGCATTTCGGATGCGGATCGCAAGGTCGCAATCCGTGGCTATCAGCGTCGCCGTCAAAAATGCTTGACGCTCGTCGAAGAACTTTCGCTTCGGTCTCGACGCGTTGTTCCGATGATGAAGCTTTTGGCCGATAAATCCCAACGCATTGACTGGTTGCGACTCCGGATCGAGCAACTTCGCTCCGATGGTGGCAACCCGCTTGAGCTGCGTCGAATGCTCAGTGAATATCGCCATATCATTTTGCAACTCCAAGAAACCCCGTCTTCGCTTCGAAAACGAGTCCAAGATTACCAGCGAGCTTATCGTGAGTTTGAAGCGCTCAAGCGACAACTCTCAAGTGGCAATCTCCGACTCGTCGTTTCGATTGCCAAAAAGTATCGAAATCGTGGCCTTAGTTTCCTCGACCTTATTCAAGAAGGAAACACCGGACTGATGCGGGCCGTCGACAAATATGAATATCGACGAGGTTTCAAGTTTTCGACATACGCTACGTGGTGGATTCGACAAGCCATCACGCGTGCGATTGCCGATCAAGCTCGTACCATTCGAATTCCGGTTCACATGATTGATGTCTTGAGCAAGCTTCGAAATCTCCAGAAAACGTTGACCCAAACCCTTCGACGTGAACCAACGATGAGCGAAATTGCCGAGAAGGCCGAGATTCCGGTCGAAGAAGTGCGACGCGTGATGGACATTGGTCGCAGTCCAGTTTCGCTCGACCGTCCCGTTGGCGAAGGTGAAGACAATGCGTTTGGTGAGTTCATTGAAGATCACAATAGCGATAGCCCCATTCGAAACGCGGGCAACGGATTGCTTCGAGATCGGATTGAATCGTTATTGAAGACGTTGACCTTCCGCGAACGAGAGATCATTCGATTGCGTTACGGCCTAACGGACGGCTATTCCTATACCCTTGAAGAAGTCGGTCGCATATTCAAAGTGACTCGCGAGCGGGTTCGACAGATCGAAGCCAAAGCCGTTGCCAAGCTGCAAAGCCCAACGCGTTCCTCGCGACTTGAAAGCTTCCTTCCGAACGCCGCCTAAAGCTTCGTCCGATTAGCATTTTGGATTTCCACCATAAGCTCTACTTGTTAAGTAGAGCATACGAGACCAGTCGGTTGCTCGCATTGCTGCTCGTCGACTGTCTGTATTACGAATTCTGGCGAATTCCGAGACTTACCACATTTCCTCAGTCGGAGTTGTTTTTAAAAAAGCTTTAGTGCTTCGTCACAGCTAATTTTTAGAGTACGACGGACTTCCAGTCCGTCGACAAACGTTGGCACCGACGGACTGGAAGTCCGTCGTACAGGTGCAGCTCAACCCCAAATTTAACCTGTGACGAAGCTCTAGAAGCTCGAACTCTTCAACTTGGTCATCGGCGTCACCAATTTAAAATCGATTACAAAGAGTGAAATAGCCTGAAATCATGAAGAATCGCATCGTCTCATTCTCGCTGTTTGGAGCGGATCCCCTCTACCTTCAGGGTGCGTTGCGAAATTTGGAGATACTTCCAACGATTTACCCTGGCTGGACCGCAAGAGTTTACGTGTCCGAAAGAAGCGAAAACTAGTTCAGATGGCGGAACAATGGTTTAGAGACTTACGACGGCGCGTTGCATAAATTGGTTTTCAGATGCGCCGTTTCACTCGATTGAATTGCAATAAGTCGTGCCGCTTTTCGAGTACTCAACCAGGATAAAAGAAATTTCATGCGGAAACTGAAGATTGCATATTTGTGCCAATTCCCTGAGTATGAAAAGGATTTTCTATTCCGCCTTATCAAGACGCTTTATGGGGATCGAGTGAAGTTTGTCGCTCCGAGGTCCTGCGATTTGTTGATTGCAGGACCCTTTAGGTACAAGATGTTCGGACTGCGAATGAAGTTTAAAATGGCCTATAAAGTCGTTATGGCGGGTAGGAAAATTGCACCGCAAGTTGTCTACCAGACTGGCGAAAATACGCGTTGGAACGCAATCAACTCTCAATATTCTATTTCGTCGGACCTAGGTATCACTTCCGCCAACCACTTTCGGTTTCCTCTTTGGATGGCGATGTTCGATTGGAAACATGAAGGGGTGGTTTCTCAGGGTGAGGAACGTTTTGGTCCCCCAGTTCAAATAGAACAGTTGATGCAGCCTCTGGGCTCCCAAGCGGGTCGAAAGGCCAAGGCGATCTTGATTAGCTCTCATCAAAAAGAACCGCGGGCAACACTTTTGGAGGCTGTGAAGAAGGTGATGGAGGTCGATTGTTATGGTAGCGCTTTCCCTTCCAAGGATGGTAGTAGATTCTTAAAGGTCGACGTTTGCCGAGACAAACAATTTGCGCTGTGCCCTGAAAACTCCATGTCGCCTGGGTACTATACCGAAAAGATTCCAGATGCCTTTGCGGCTGGCTGCGTTCCAATCACTTGGTGTGACGAAAACGTTCGTCATGACTTTAACCCGGACGCGATCATCAACATGGCTCGTTTTGCGGGTATCGGCTACGCGAATGGCCTGCAAGAAGCAATTCAGCCACAATCACTTGCCAAGATTCGCGAACAACCGCTACTGCTCAATCGACCATCTTTGGATGGAATCAAGACCTTTCTATTAAAGGTCCTGTCGGATTGTATGGGGTGACTCAAATCGGAACGATTGTCGCAACGAGAATAACTCGAATTTTCAAGTAGTCGTCACCCCTTCTACTTCACGCCGCTTGACCCTGCATCAACTGCCCGGCAACTTTTCGTTTCCAGCTCATGGAGCGTACGTTTTTGTTAATAGTAAGCAAGTTACCGTAGAGTGACCTGAGGAGGTTTCGAGATGATGCTTTCATCTGCTTGCGTTCGGGATCGAGGAGCGATCCGCCCAATGCGGGAGCAATCTCCGTAATCGGGTTTGGATTCACCGATAAAATTCTCAAGTTGTGCTCCCACGGGTGTGACCAGTCCTCGTCAATGGGCCGAAAAATGACCGATTGGTTCAGGAGCTCTGTCGCTTTATCGGCCTTGATAAGATATGCCACGCAGCCAGATCCGGTGTACTTATGAAGGACGAATTCTGTCTGATTGACCTGGCACCGATGAAAAATCCGCTTGGGGCGAAAATCAAAGAATTTGACAATGTCCCAACGAGGCGAAACGGAAATCGCATCTGCGATCGCTTGGATGAACTGTTCGTCATTTTGAATAAAAAAATCATCTTCGAACACCAAAGCCATATCATGGCCATCGCCGAGCATTTTTTGCCAGATTTTTCGATGCCCGAGATAGACAGAAATTTCCCCTTGGGTCATTCGTCTTTTTGTATGAAGTAAATTCAACCAAGGAGAATACTGAGGTGCAACTTCCCCTTCTACAAACCGAATCCCTTCGACAAAGTTCGGTCGGATTGAAAAGCGAGCTAACTGATTACAGGTGCTCTCGTACCGCTTGCCACCGGGAGAATCCAGGGTCAGTACGTAGCAGGCAGGAACAAATTTGTTTTGAGCCATCATACGGTACTTGACTCTCGGTTTCGGAGGTTGAATCGCGCAGTCATCTGGCGAACCGAAGGAGATTAAGAAGTTTTGCAATCGGAATGCAATACCAACCATCGAGCTTGAAATGATTGCATTAAGCCAGTTCGACAGGTTTACAGCCATCAGCTGGGTGGCCCATTTAGAAAGAGCGCACGGGGGAAGTTCACGGGGACACACCACGGGAAGTGCACGCGGACACACCACCACGAGTGCACGGGGACACACCACAAATGAGCGCGCACGAGTGCACGGGGACACACCACAAATGAGCGCGGGGGAAGTGCACGGGAGGGAGGAAGTGCACGGGAGGTGCACGGGGACACACCACAAAAGAGCGAGTACACGGAAGGAGTGCACGGGGACACACCAGGAAGTGCACGGGGACACACCAAGGGAGGGAGCGAATGCACGGGGACACACCACATGGAGCGAATGCACGGGGACACACCACATTGATAACACTACCGGGATAGTGGCGGGCAAGTTTCCGTACAATGGCACTGACGCAACCCATCAGCACGAATACGTTCCGAAACGCTGTGTCCCCGAGCCTCCGCACCCATCGAGTGCTACCATGGGCCTTTCAGTTGAAGACCTTGTGTCAAAGCAAAACTCAATACTTTGTTCGGGCAATGAACCAGTGCCCATCGATCGCCCAGCCAATGAACTTCCGGAGCCCAAATCACCCCCTTCCCATCCTGTTTGACTTGCTTGGCGTTCAAAAAATCTTGTGTACTGACAATCGTGCTGAGCGATTCCCACTCGATCAAATCCTTGCTGCGGTACGCTCGAACTTCGCCGCCGACGATACTCTCTTCGCCCAACCCAAGGTTGTATGGGTCGTCCGCTTCCCGTGGATCGTTTGTGTTAGGCTGGGTCCCTGTTAAATAGTAATAGTCACCCCGGCCAAGGGTGATGTACGGGTCACGAATCCACCCTGCCTTGATGTAAAGAGCATGATCGTGCGACTTCAAACCGGCGCGGATCGCCGCAGCATCCATGACCGGACTTGGCTTACGATCTGTTTTGATTTGTTTGAACGCTTCGCGAGAGAACTGATCGGCTTGGGCTGCTTTCGCAGCCGCCTCAACCCGAGGGGCTTTCTGAAATAGTTTCTCATGCAGTTTTGCCAACTCAGACGCGGGAATCTTGATGACCTTACGATCGTAGGTCATCAAACCGTTGATTTCACCTTCGACATCGGTGGTTTGAGTATAGACGCCCGCCGCAATACCTTGCGCTCGCAAGTCGTTTAGCATATTGATCGAAGTCACGTAGCGGTCTTTGTATTCTTCTTCAGTCTTAGGGATATCGCCGTAGCCCCAGTTGCGACGATTGGCATCCCATAGATGACCTTGCACCGGAAATCCATGGCCACCGAATTCCCCCATGACTTTGATGAAGTTGACGAAGCGACCGTTGGTGTTAAGCTCAAACGGAAATCCAGGATGCGGGTAACGATGCTCATCGACGATGTCACCAGCGGGCCAAAAGTTGCCGCCGCTCGCGACGTTAACTAAACGACTTGGATCGCGCTTCGACGTCCACTCTCCAACTTCAACCGTTTGATGCTGTCCCCAAGCTTCGTTGAACGGAACCCAGCAGACGATGGAGGGGTGATTCTCTAACGAATTCATCATCGCTTCGAGTTCTGTCATGAATTGCTCATGCTGTTTCGGAGGCCACTGGGCATCGACAGGATCTGGCTTCAATCGAGTCCACTCAGGCCAACCGTTCGTGCGGCCAGTTCCACCACTTACCTGATCCTGCCAAACCAACATGCCAAGTCGATCGCAATGGTAGTAATACCGGCGAGGTTCGACTTTGATGTGTTTGCGAATCATATTAAAGCCCGCAGACTTCAACCACTCGATGTCGAACAACATTGCTTTGTCCGAGGGCGGCGTCAACAATCCATCTGGCCACCAACCTTGATCGAGCGGCCCCCAATGAAAGAGAACTTCACCGTTGAGCGTAAAACGCCAGTGACCGTCGGCGGCTTTGACTTTGCCAACCGAACGAATGCCCGCATACGATTGGACGCTATCGAGAACTTTACCGGTGTTGGCCAGCAAGAACACTTCGATGTTGTACAAATGCGGCGATGAGGGCGACCAGAGCTTGGCTTTGGGGATTTCCAACTCAATGGTCTTCGAGCCAGTTCCTTCAGCAACAACTCTATCTCCATCTTTCACGACGATGCGAACGTTTCCGTCTCCTTCGGTGATCGGTCGCACTGTGATCGAGCCGGCTTTTGCGTCCGTCGCGATCTTCAAGTCCTTGATGTGGCTCGTGGATACCTCTTCCAACCAAACTGTTTGCCAGATTCCAGATACCTGCGTGTACCAAATGCCACGAGCGTTCAGAGTTTGTTTGCCTCGCAGCTGGAATTTTTCCGTTTCATCTTCAACGCGGACAACAAGTTCGTTATCGCCATCCTTGATTGCGTCGGTTATATCGAGAGAAAACGGCGTATTGCCACCGATGTGTTTACCGACTGACTTGCCGTTGACGAAAACTTCGCAGCGATAGTCGACTGCTTCAAAGTTTAGCAGCTGTCTTTTCGATGTACTCTTCGCTGCTTTAAAAATACGGTGATACCACAGTGCCTCGGTGCCGTCGAGCAATCGCTGCACGCCGCCAAGTTTTGATTCTAAACAATATGGAACCAAAATCTTTCCTGCCCATTCGGATGGAGTTGTCGATTGCGCTACCGGGGTGATCGCGTAGTCCCAGTTTCCATTCAAGTTCTTCCAGTTGTCTCGTTTCAGTTGTGGACGGGGGTATTCCGTCCAGGCATTCTCGGCCGTGACACTAGCTCCCCACTCGGTAATCAACGCCGATTGAAATGGCTTCATCGACCGTTTTGGCTGTGGAAGCGTTGGCACTTTATCTCCGTCGACCAGATGGACATCAATGAATTGACCGCCCCCTTTTTGACCACAATGCACCGCCATCACATTGGTGCCAACTTTCAAAGCCGATCGTTTATCGGCGGCGATCGATACCGGTCCATACTTGGTCGTAAAACCCTTGACGGTTGCTACGTTCGTGCCATTGATAAACACTTCGGCATCTTCGTCGTAGTGCATCCACAATACAGGATTGGTAGGGATGGTCTCTAATTTAAAAGATTTTCGAAGCCAGATGCTATTGGTCCCCCATGTTGTGCCAACACGCGCCCCCGGTGTATCGCTCATCCCAAAGCCGCCAGCACCCTCCGTCCAACCGGAGTCATCAAACTGTGCTTCTCGCCAGCCATCGGCGGGCTTATTGAGCGAATATCGCCATGTATCTACGATCTCCTGTGCAGAACAGGTTGTGAATACAATTGCTAGAAGCGATGAGACAATCAACAAACGCGGGAGGAACTGAAATGTCATTGGGATTCTCTTTTTGAGCAAGGCTATGTCTGGGAAAAAGAAAATGGGGCGGAGGTAATATAGCGTATTTTCCGCTGTCCCATTTTTCCTATTCGTCCCATTTTTCTTATCGATTGATCGTGCTGCAAAATAAAGGAAACCGCTTCGACTTGATTACCAGTATTCGATCGCAAAGCGCAAGAAGTAATCCGCCTGTGACGAATGCAAGGAGATGCGTTGAGCAATTCAAGCGAGCAATCAGATGAGACTTATCGTTGAACCTGAGCGGTCTACCGGAAAGCACTTCGCACGCCAGGTTTGCCGAGGACGACAAAAGCCCAAATGCCAAATGGCATCCCCAATATGCAGCAGGGGCCAAGCAACGGAACCAACGCCACGATTGCAGCCGCACGCGCAATTCCATAGTTCTTCAGATTTTTCATTTGAATCGCCCCATACAAGACAAAGAAAGAAGCGATCACGAGCACCACACCCCATATCGACCTAATCGTAATCTGCGTGTACTCCGATATCGGCCCGTCGTTCATCTCCTCAAGCATTGCAACGGCACCACTTGCGACCAAAAAAACATC
>JANOAI010000310.1:0-3185 GCA_031411055.1 Pirellulaceae bacterium | reverse complement strand
GTTCTGACCGCACGTGCCAATCAACCGCGTACGAAACCGCCGGATGTGGATGAAGAGCCCGGTGGTGATACGGAAATAAAATACATCGCAATGTTCAATCGGCGAGTTTCCAAAGGGCAGTGCTTTCATCGTCCTTATCTCGGCTGTCGCGAGTTCGCATGCCATTTTGCTCCGCTCGACGGATCAGAACAACCTCTGGATTGGGATCAATCCCTCGGGCTGATGTTGTATGACGTTCAGTTTGGCGATTCCAATCGACCAGGTTTCTTCGATGCTAATATTCGCAAAGGGGCACTCCACTGCGATGCAATGAACTCGGGAGTCGACGGCGAGAAGCCCATCACCATCTTCGGCTGGGAAAAAAGTGAGGTGCCCGTATGATTCTGCAACGACTATATGAATTGGCTGACCGAGAAAAGCTTTTAGAGGATCCATCGTTTGTCAACAAAGAGGTCGCGTGCCGAATCGATATCGACGAATCGGGAAACTACCTAGGCATTCAAGATCTCAGACGGACGGATGAAAAACCAGCGAAAGGTAAAATGCCTGCCAAAGTGATAAAGGTCGGTGGAAAGCTTTTGCCGGTTCCTGTCCGACCTGTCGTTCGAGACAGTGACGGGCAATGGAAAACAACCGATCCCGCAGCGAGTGGCAAAGAGAAACCTGCCGTCTTTCTCGTCGATACCGTTGCGAGAGTCTTACCTGTCAATCGATTGCTGGACGAAGACAAGCGTGAGAAATTCGCTTCGCAGCGATCGACTTTTTGGGGATTCATGAAACACGTTGTCGGTGAGTTGAAGAACGATGCCCTCAAACCGATTGCGATATTTGCTGACAGGCTACTCGAATCCACCGATCTTGAGGAACGCATTTGCAAGGATTTGGAATCGCTTGGACTAGCCAGTACTGTTCTTTGCACACTTGCACTTCATTCCGATATGGGGAAGTGTCTGGGCGAACGAACTGAGATCAGTTCATGGTGGCGAGAATTCTTTGGAGGCGATTTTGCAACCCAGCAAGCGGGTGGCCGACAAGGCCTTTGCCAAGTTACGGGGCGCATGTCTGGAATCAGTCAATCGGTCAAGACAAAGGTAAAGGGACTTATGCCAATCGGATGTCGAGCCGATGCGTACTTGGTCACTGGATTGGACTCGGCTGATAGCTTCGATCTCGTCGGAGCCGAAGCGTCGATGGTGTCCCCCGAGGGAATCGACGGCTTTACCCGCGCGTTGAATGCATTGATCGGAAACGATTTCCCGCATCAACGAACGAGTTATCGTGTCAACAGCATCATGTTCCTTTTCTGGACTCGTGAAAAGCAAGACCATTCCATGATGACCCTTTTCGATCCAGAACCAGAGCAGGTGCGATTCCTCCTCGAATCACCATCCCGGGGAGTCCAATCGACTCAAGCAAGTTCAGATGCGTTCTATGTTTTGACTTTGGGTGGCAACTCCGCGAGAGTTGTTGTTCGCGATTATTTGGAAACCACCGTCGATCGAATCCATGCGAATCTAGCTGCTTGGTTTAGGGAACTGACTATCGCAGATCTATCGAAGGATGGAAACGGATATCCATCCAGTCGAGTGCCCTTGTGGATGCTCGCGAATTCGACTGCCATGGATGGCGATGGTGTCGCGCCTGACACACCCGCGAGGCTCTTACAGGCAGCGATTCAGCGTGCACCCATTTCTGATTCGATCCTCAACGCTTGTTTGCGTCGATTGCGCGCTGAAGGTGCCAATGGCTTTTTCTTGGCGCGTATGTCTTTGATCAAACTTTATCTCTTACGAAAGGGCTTGCCCGTGACCGAAACACTTGACCAGGGTGAAAACCATCCTGCATATATCTATGGACGATTGCTCTCCATCTTTGAGCAGATTCAGTACGATGCTTTGGGCGATGTGAATGCAAATGTGGTCGACAAATTTTATTCAACCTTCAGTGCCTCGCCGGGATTGGTCTTCAGCCGACTATTCGCAAACGCACAAAACCATTTGCGAAAACTCAAAGGGGAAAAACCGGGTGCGGCCGTGAATAGCGAAAAGCTCCTCAGCGAAGTTGTTGCCATGCTGCAGGCGATCCCACCGAGCCTGCGATTGTCGCTGCAGGATCAAGGTCGTTTTGCAATCGGCTACTACCACCAACGTGCCAAACGATTCCAAGACATTGCGGAGAACAAAGCAAAGAAAGCAGCCGCCCAATAGTTGACTGTCGCATTGGCCTTGTGCCTACGAAATCAATCGGGCGGCGGAAACGCCAATCAAACAACCTTTTACCGACAAAACAGACCTATACCTTCCTTTCTCTGAAAGCAATTACGAACGATGACGACTGCAACAGCCTCCGAAACGGTCAATAAAAGATACGACTTTGTTCTTTTGTTCGATGTCCAAGACGGAAACCCTAACGGTGATCCAGACTCTGGAAACCAACCGCGAATTGATCCGCAATCGCTCCAAGGCTTGGTGACGGATGTTTGTATCAAACGCAAAATTCGCAATGCAATTTCAGTGTTAGCCGGGGATACGCCTGGAACGGAGCTGTATTTCCAAACACAAGACGCGGTCTACGAAAAGCGTGTCTTGAATCTTCAGCATCAACGCGCCCAAACCGCAGTAAAGGCAGAGGAAGGGGCTGACCCAAAAGCCAAAGCCGACAATACAGCCAAGGCCCGAAAATGGATGTGCGAAAACTTTTATGATATTCGTGCGTTCGGTGCGGTCATGACCACGGGAGTCAATTGCGGCCAAGTGCGAGGCGCATGCCAAATCACATTCGCACGTTCTATTGATGCAATCGTCCCGATGGAGTTTTCCATTACAAGAAAGTCCGTAACCACCGAAGACGATGCCAAGAAACAATCGCAAAAAGATGGCAGCATCACCGGCACGATGGGTCGGAAGAATACAATTCCGTACGCGTTGCACCGATGCCAAGGGTTTGTGAACCCTTACCTTGCTCGCGATACCGGTTTTTCCTTTGCGGACTTGCAGCTTCTGTGGGACGCATTGAAAGGGACGATGTGGGAGATTGATCGATCCGCTAGAGCAATGCTTTAGTAGCCGTAGCGGCTAAGGTTCGGATTTTATAGCCACAGTGTTTGATATAATTTATGCATTCGGATCGTTGGATTTTGTTCATGATCTTTCCGAGTGATGTCCATAGAGTCTCCATCGTCCGTT
>JANOAI010000309.1:0-5724 GCA_031411055.1 Pirellulaceae bacterium | reverse complement strand
GAAAGAAGGTGCCCGATTCACGGATGCATATGCCGCTTGTCCTGTCTGTTCGCCGACTCGAGCAGCCATCATGACCGGAATGTGGCCGCAGCGAGTTGGCATTACAGATTACATCGGAGCGCCGCTGACCCCAGAGGGGTGGAAACGCAACACCCTATTGCTCCCTGCACCTTACAGCGATCGATTGGATCTTCAGTCGCCGACGCTGGCCAAGTTGATGAAGGACGCGGGGTATGCAACTTTCTTTGCTGGCAAATGGCATTTAGGTCCCGAAGGCTGGTGGCCGGAGAATCAGGGATTTGATGTCAACATGGGCGGTACCGATAAAGGTGGTCCCTACGGAGGCAACAAATATTTTTCACCCTATGGCAACCCTCGACTATCGGATGGAACTGATGGCGAACATCTTCCAGATCGACTCGCGTCGGAAACATCAAAGTTCATCGAGACCAATCGAGATAAACCCTTCTTTGCTTATTTCTCATTTTACTCCGTCCACACGCCTCTCATGGCACGCAAGGATTTGGAAAAGAAGTACCAAGAAAAGCGGATGCGATTGGGACTCACCGAAAAGTGGGGACGCGAGCACGAACGCGACGTTCGGCATGTTCAAGAGCACGCGGTTTATGCAGCCATGGTCGAAGCCATGGATTTAGCCGTCGGCAAGGTACTGAACAAGCTTGACGAACTGAAGCTCGGCCAAGATACCCTTGTCATCTTTACCAGCGACAATGGCGGTCTGTCGACCAGCGAAGGCTGGCCAACTTCGAATTTGCCGTTGCGAGGCGGAAAAGGGTGGATATACGAAGGAGGAATTCGGGAACCGTTTGTCGTTCGCTGGCCAAGCACCATTAAACCCGAACGCGTTGTTAGCACACCCGTCAGCAGCCCCGACATCTATGCAACACTGCTCGATATTACGAAGTCGAAAGCCAAGCCGAGTCAACAAATCGATGGCCAAAGTTTGCTCCCCGTTTTCAAGGGCAACGAATTGGCCGAACGTTCGCTCTATTGGCATTACCCGCACTATGGAAATCAAGGTGGCTCGCCAGCTGCCGCGATTCGCCGTGGCGATTACAAACTCATTGAGTGGTTCGAAGAGGATCGAGTCGAACTTTACAATGTTGTGACCGATATGGGCGAACAACAGGATCTCTCCAAATCCAAACTGGATTTGGTGAATCGACTTTGCGATGATTTGCATACTTGGCAGAAGCAAGTAGGTGCAAAGTTCCCCATTGCGAATCCAAACTTTGACTCTCATAAACCAAGCGGCCGTGCGGCGGAACGTAATAAGCAAGGCTCGCAATCCAAAGAAAAAAGTACAAAATCATGAAACACTTCTTCGAAGTCCTATTCGCTGCGATTTTATTCACATCACTTTGCCATGCTGCTGAACGTCCAAACGTGATCCTGATCATGGCCGACGATCTCGGGTGGGGCGAAGTCGGTTGCTTCGGACAAAAGAAGATTCCAACACCCAATATTGATAGTCTCGCCGCAACGGGAATGAAGCTGACTCAGCACTACAGTGGAGCACCGGTGTGTGCTCCATCGCGATGTGTGCTGATGACAGGGAAACACCTTGGTCATGCCGAGATTCGTGGAAATTCGAACGCCAAGGCATACTTCCCTGAATTCGATCAGGGGCAGTATCCGCTCTCTGAATCGGCCATCACGTTTCCTATGCTCTTCAAACAAGCTGGCTACGCAACCGGTGCGATGGGGAAATGGGGACTTGGCCCGGTTGGTAGTACTGGTGACCCCAATCGCAAAGGCTTTGATCTGTTTTACGGATATAACTGCCAAGCGGTCGCGCACAGTTTTTATCCGGCGTACTTATGGCGAAACAGCGAAAAGGTCACAATCAACAGCAAGCCCGTCGCGGGACACGCTAAACAACCAGACGGGACGGTGAAACTCGACGATTGGATCGGGGAAAACTATGCACCAGATCTAGTGGTCGCGGAAGCCGAGAAGTTTATTGAATCGCATGCGAACAAACCGTTCTTTCTCTACCTTCCTTTTATCGAACCCCACGTCGCGATGCATCCGCCCAAAGAGCGCGTCGATGCATTTCCGGCAGAATGGGACACTGAAGTCTATCGCGGCGATAACGGGTACCTTCCACATCCGCGTCCACGAGCTGGCTACGCGGCCATGATTTCCAATTTGGATGCGTGCGTTGGCAAAGTATTGAAGGCCCTGAGCGAACATGAGCTTCGCGAGAATACTTTGATCATCTTCACAAGCGATAACGGTGCAACTCACGCCGGAAGCAAAGATCCGAAATTCCACATCGGAGGGGCCGATCCCATTTTCTTCAATAGCACAGCGGACCTCCGAGGCTACAAAGGGAGCGTCTACGAAGGCGGTATTCGCGTACCAACGATCGCAAGCTGGCCAGGTAAAATCGCTCCTCAGTCGACAAGCGACCAACTGAGTTATTTCGCCGATTGGTTCCCAACACTCTGCGATGCGTTGGGTTTTGATAAGCCCGCAGGGCTCGATGGCGAAAGCCTATTGAACATCCTTCAGGGGAAAGAAAAGTCCATAGTCAATCGCAAGCCCATGTTGTGGGTCTTTCCAGAATATGGTGGACAGATTGCAATCCGATTGGGTGACTACAAAATTGTCCGCCAAAAGCTCGCCACGAAAACACCCGGTCCTTGGGAGGTCTACGATCTAGCGCAAGATCGTTCTGAGAGTCGTGATATTGCTAGTGACCATCCGAAACTGATACAACAAGCCGAAGCACTTTTGGCCACTGAAGTCAGCGAGAATAGGATCTTCCCAATGGATATCCCAAAGTAGCCGACACACTCCGAGACTGTGAGTTTTTCAATGTCGCTCGTCGCGCCGCGGCGCTAGCGTGCGTAACGAGACGCTTTGGCTCTATCCGTTCCCCTTATTCGTCTCGTGCATAAAAAAATCAAAGCCTCGCCGTGTGCCGTGCTCCCTCCAAGTACGTTTTGATTCTCGTGTTACGGCACACGGAGTGTGCCTCCTACTTTGTTGCGTGTCGCTCAAATACCGTAGAATGTAATGATGAATATTTCCTTTAACGAACATATCGCCGCTCAGCTTGATACGATTCGGGCTGCCGGAACTTACAAACGCGAGCGTATTCTTTCGACGCCGCAGGGAACGGCCATACGCGCCAGCGGTGGCCAGCCAGTGCTGAATCTCTGTGCAAACAATTACCTTGGACTGGCGCAGCATCCGAAGGTACGCGAGGCAGCCCACGCGGCACTCGACGAATGGGGCTATGGTCTCGCCAGTGTTCGCTTTATCTGTGGCACGCAGGGGGTTCACAAGTCGCTTGAACAGTCGCTAACCGATTTCTTGGGAACCGAGGACACGATTCTTTATGGCTCGTGCTTTGACGCCAACGGCGGATTATTCGAAACGTTGCTCGGTCCCGAGGATGCGATCATCAGCGATGAACTCAACCACGCGTCGATTATCGACGGTATTCGACTCTGTAAAGCTCAACGATATCGCTATAAGAACTGCGACTTGGTCGATCTCGAAGCCAAGTTGGTCGAAGCCACGGCGAAAGGGGCTCGATTCAAAATGATCGCGACCGACGGCGTTTTCTCGATGGATGGCTACATCGCACCACTCAAAGCCGTTTGCGATCTTGCTCATAAATATGGAGCCCTGGTCATGGTGGATGATTCGCATGCCGTCGGTTTTATGGGGAAGACGGGACGCGGAACTCACGAACACTGCGACGCCATGGGGCGTATCGATATCCTTACCGGCACGCTCGGCAAGGCGCTCGGCGGTGCTAGTGGCGGTTACACAAGTGGTCGGAAGGAGATTGTCGAATTGCTTCGCCAGCGTTCGCGGCCTTACCTGTTTAGCAATACTTTGTGTCCTAGCATCGCCGGCGCCTCGATCGCGGCGATCGATCTCATCAAAGACGATACAGCTTTGCGAGACAAGCTCGATTCGAATGCTCGTTACTTTCGCGAAGCGATGACCGCTGCCGGCTTTAATCTCGCGCCTGGTGAGCATCCAATCGTTCCAGTTTTGCTTGGCGATGCTGCTTTAGCAACTCAGTTCGCCGATAAGATGCTTGAAAACGGCGTCTATGTGATTGGCTTTAGCTACCCGGTAGTTCCACAGGGCAAGGCACGAATTCGGACGCAGATCAGTGCGGCTCATACTCGTGACGATCTCGACAAAGCCATTGCGGCTTTCATCGAAGTGAAGCGTGAGCTCAAGCTATGATTTATCGAAGCTGGTTTCCGCATAACAAAAAAACCTACGAGTTTTGCAACGTCGCGATTTTGCTGGAGTCCATGCTTTAGCCGTTCTTCGACACTTCAGCGGCTGAAGCCTGGACGCCAGCGAAATCGAAACGCCCTTTGAATTCGTGGAGGCCAACGACAGCCTTAACCGAGAAGCTTCCTTTTTTACTATTTCCCTATCGGAGTTTCCTTAAGCATGAAAGCTCTCGTCAAAACACACTCGCAGCGCGGTTTGTGGTTGCAAGATGTTCCCGAACCCATCGTCGGTATCAACGATGTCTTGATCAAAGTCCTCAAGACGGGAATTTGTGGAACGGATCTTCATATCTATAAATGGGATGCCTGGGCCCAGAAAACGATCCCCGTACCAATGGTCGTCGGTCACGAGTTTGTCGGTGAAGTCATGTCCGTCGGCTCCAATGTGAGCGATTTTCATCCTGGTGAAATTGTAAGTGCCGAAGGTCATGTCGTTTGTGGCCGATGTCGCAACTGCTTGGCAGGTCGACGCCATCTTTGCAAAGATACGGTCGGCATCGGCGTGAATCGCGAGGGGGCGTTTGCGGAATACATTAGCGTTCCGATGACTAACGTTTGGCATCATCGCGACGGCGTAGACTTAGAAGTTGCTAGTATCTTCGATCCGTATGGCAATGCAGTGCATACCGCCCTGGCCTTTGAATGCCTCGGTGAAGACGTGTTGATCACAGGAGCTGGACCGATTGGAATCATGGCGATTCCGGTAGTGAAGCATGCGGGTGCGCGGCATGTCGTGATTACCGATGTCAATGAATACCGACTCGAGCTTGCTCGAACCATGGGAGCAACGCTAACGGTCAACGTGAAGAATGAACGTCTCGAAGAGGTACAAAAAAAGCTGGGTATGAAGGAAGGTTTCGATGTCGGGTTGGAGATGAGCGGCAATGCGAGTGCCTTTCGCTCAATGATTGATAATCTGTGCCATGGTGGCAAGATCGCGATGCTTGGCATCCCAAGCGAGCGTATTGATATCGACTGGAACAAGGTCATCTTCAACATGTTGACGATTAAAGGAATTTACGGCCGCGAGATGTATGAAACGTGGTATCAAATGAGTGTGATGCTCGAAAGCGGTCTCAACATCAAACCGGTCATCACACACCGATTTCACTTTACTGATTTCGAACAAGGATTCGCCGCGATGGAATCGGGAAATTGCGGCAAGGTCGTCTTGGACTGGACGCGATAAGATCAAGAGATAGATCGACTGGAAATAGTATCAACGCACGGCGGCGATGATCTTTCGGAACGGATAGCTATCCGACCTAATTCACCAGCGGCACGAGGCCGCCGGGGCCTACGTTTCTCTTGAGTGGTCGTTTAGCTCGCTGACCGTTGCCTCCGACGGGATGAACCCGTCGAGGGGCAGATGCACGCTCGGCCAACTTGCAAGGTTTCATCTCAAACCAAGCTTGTCTGCGTCGTCGCC
>JANOAI010000308.1:0-6722 GCA_031411055.1 Pirellulaceae bacterium | reverse complement strand
CAAGATGGCCCGTTTCCGTCCTCCGACAAAAGATATCCCGACAACAAATTCACCCATCCTAAAGCGGGCAACTGCCGCTCAACGGAAGCTATACAATGAGCTACAACTTGCCAGCTAAAAAATCCGCTACGGCGTTGCCCGCAGGGGCGGTACAAGACGAGTTGTGTCGCCCCGTTCGGGGCTTGGCTGTCGAGGAAGATCCAAACCGAGGCTTATCAGCCCCGGCATAGGATGTACCGACCCTTCGGGTCTCAATCGTGCAACTTCTAAACGCGAAATCGAGTGACTTGACGATCGAAATCCCAAGAATGCGACCAGCTTGCGCGGCGTGTCAGAAGTTGAAAAGCCCTCCGACAAGCACCTTTGAGTCAGTCGAACTATCTCTATTCCTGCCACATTCAAGCTAAAAATTTAAGCTCAACCTGGTTTTCGATTGTTGACGTCTAAAATTCATCGCCCTCTGTAACACAAAACAACCTCTCGAGTGCCTTCGCAAGCTGACGCCAGTCACGCTTGAAACTCGAGGCAACCTCTATACAAAGTTTTGACTTCGAGTGGTATTTTCAAGAAAATGGTAAAGCTTTGACCCCACCTATCTTCGCGGCCTAGATGAATTAGAGTGGTCTTCATAATGAATTCCTATCAGCAACCTCACTCAATTTAGAAGCATGTTTGTAAACATCGAAACTTTTCGAAGATGTTGTTTCCTGAAATCTATCGCCGTGGTCACAATCGCCTGGGCGAATGTCAGCGGCGTATCGAATGCTGCGCGAGCGGCTGACCGGGAATCCTCGTATGACGTCGTGGTGTACGGCGATTCGTCGGGCGCAGTGGTGGCAGCAATTGCTGCCAAACGCGAGGGGCGTTCGGTCATCTGGGTAAATCCCACTAGCTTCCCTGGCGGCATGAGCGCAAGCGGACTCGGCGCGACAGATTTTCTGGGCTTTCGGAATTCCTTTGGTGGCATCGCTTCCGAGTTTTATGATGGTGTTGCGAAAGCTTATGGGACGGGCTTCGTTCGCAGCTTCGAACCACATGTCGGCAAACAAGTTTTCCAGCAGATGATCGCGGACGCAGGGGTGACCGTGGTTTACAACGAGCAGCTTGATCGCACTTCTGGCAAGGGGGTAGCGATGGATGGCAAACGCATCAAGGCCATCACGATGCTCAGTGGTAAGACGTATTGTGGCAAGATGTTCATCGACGTGACTTACGTCGGCGACTTAATGGCAGCGGCAGGTGTCACCTACACAGTCGGGCGTGAACCGGAAAACCAATATGGCGAGGACATGGCCGGTGTGCGGCGTGGAGACACCAACCCGCGCGTCCATTATGGGCAAAAGGACAAGGATCACTTCGTGAAAGAAGTCGATCCCTTCGTGAAGCTCGGCGACCCAAGCAGCGGACTACTCCCGCATATAAACAAGATCGAAGGGCTTAAAAATGGCCAAGGCGATAAAAAGATTCAGGCCTACAACTACCGCGTCTGTCTCACGAGCAATCCTGCCAACCGAATTCCCATCGAGAAGCCATCAGACTACTCGGAAATCGATCACGAACTCCTCCTTCGCAACTTCGATGCCGGCGATACGCGTTTGCCAGCGCTCGTCGAACCGCTGGCTGGACCAGGGCAGAAGGTCGACTGGAACAACATGCATGCTGTTGGGTCCGACTATGTTGGCGCCAACTGGGAGTATCCTGAAGCCAGCTATGAACGCCGCCGCGAAATCGAAAGGGCTCACGAAACCTACATCCGCGGATTCCTGTGGACCATGTCAAATAGCCCGCGTGTGCCGGAGAATATCCGAAAGAAGACGGCTTCGTACGGGTTACCTAAGGATGAATTCACTGATAACGGTGGTTGGCCTTGGATGATCTACATCCGCGAGGCTCGTCGCATGGTGAGCGACTACGTCATGACGCAGCGAGACTGCGTGGGAACGGAAAAAGCGTTGGACCCGGTCGCACTCGGCTCATTCGGCATGGACTCACACTGCGTGCAGCATATCGTCACCGACAACGGAAAGGTGCAAAACGAAGGAGTCATCTGGCGCACGCCGCCCCGACCGTACGGCATCTCGTATCGCTCGATCGTTCCCAAGAAGAGTGAGTGCGAAAACCTATTTTCACCTATCTGCCTTTCTACCTCGCATGTCGCGCACGGTTCGATTCGCATGGAGCCGGTCTTCATGGCATTGAGCCAAAGTGCAGCCATCGCTGCTGGCATGGCTATCGATAAGAATGTGAGCGTGCAGGATGTGCCCTATGAAGCGCTGCGAGAAAAACTCGAAGCAGCCAAGCAGATTGTGCGACCTGAGGCTTTCAAGAGATCGGCGTCTACCAAAAATCCGGTACCGAAGAAGCCTTAGTCGACGGTTACCGGCACGACCCAGATGTTGCGAAACACCACCGGGTTGCCGTGGTCTTGAAGAAAGATAGGACCTTCGGCGACCTCCAAGGGCTTAGAGTTCGGAGCGGAAGTCGTGAAATCTTTAGTGAGTTCCAAGTCCGAATGCACGAGCACTCCATTGAGCCGAACCGTTACGCGTGGCCAAGCCGCGCGTTTTCCGGAAGCATCGAATTTGGCGGCGGTGAATTCGATGTCATAGGTCTGCCAAGCGAGAGGCGGAAGGCACATGTTCAAGCGGGGTTTGGAAATTGAGTAGATGCCGCCGCATTCGTTATCTTTTCCGTCGCGTCCGAACGAATCGAGGATCTGGTTTTCCCAGCGTCCACTGATATAAACACCGCTGTTGCCGCGCTGCTGGCCGCTGGCCGTGGGTTTGTAAGGCGTGCGGAACTCTAAGTGCAGTTTGCAGTCGCGGAAGTGTCGCTTGCTAGAGCATCCACTGGCGAGCAGGTAACCGCTCTCCATCTTGCCTTTCTCCCAGTGGTCTGCCGATGATCCGTCGAAGAGAATCACCGCGCCTTTGGGTGGCTTGGTGCCAAGCGTGAGACTCTGGCGTTCAATGCGCTCAAGTTTGTGATTCACGCCGTCTGTGGCTGTCAAAGAAAGCTGGCCATTGATGATTGTGGCGGTGACTTTCCCCGAGTCATCTACGCATTCGACCAACTCTCCCTTGCGGCCCCCCTTCAACATGATTCGCGACATACTTGGCTCCCATCCTTTGCCGGGTAGGCCGCCGTCAAGGATGTAAACGTCGAATTGCCCATTGCCGACTGCTATTACCTGGGCTCCCTTCGCCGTCCCAGTTTCAACGCTGTGATACTCGCCCTGGATCGAGAAATCTGGGGCATCATGGAGCGCGGTTTCGGGATCGGTCCATGTCTTATGTTCGGCCGTCGGCGCTGCGTTGACCGAGCAATCCAACAGTAGAACGCAGGCGCAGAAACAAAGCAAAAGAGTTTTCATGAGTGTGATGCTTTCGTCATTAACCTTACTTCCAAAGGTCTTCGCCATAGATCCAGCCTTCCCGAGAAGTCTCCTTGACGAAGGCGTTAAGCTCGGGGTGGTTGGTGATGCGGCCCGCCTTGGCGTCCCATTCGATGCGAGTGTTAAATCGCTGAGCCAAGACTCCTAAAAGAATAATCTCAGTCAACTTGGCGGCGTAGTCGAAGTTCGATCCCGGTTCCGGGCCTTCGCCCTTAATCGCGCGAATCCACTCGCGAAAGGGTCCGCCCTCCACGCGTGCAATGATTTGCACCGGAGGTTTCGCCTTCCAGTCACCGCTCAATTGCTCGGGCAGGATAAGCGGTTCTCCGGCATGAGTGCCGCAGCCGAGCATCCCTTTGGAACCGACAAGCCAACAGGCACGTCCTAAATGTGCCGCATTTTCAGCGCCGAATTGGTCGATGCCACCGACCTGCTTCCAATCCTGCGGGCCATCAAACCAGTCGAGCGTTACTGGTCCCCGGTTACCCTTGGCTGGAAAATGAAAACGGACATGGCTGGCAGTCGGGATCACGCCATCGAGCGATTTTTCTCGTCGAAGGCACTCGACAGCCGTCGGTGGATCGAGATCCAACGCCCACACGGGTGTGTCGAATGTGTGGCAACCGAAGTCGCCGAGCATGCCGAGTCCGAATTCCCAGAACGAACGCCACTTCTTCGGGTGATAGTCATCGCTATAGTCACGCTTTTCCGTTGGGCCGAGCCACAGATCCCATGCGAGTCCGTCAGGAACAGGCGAGGAAGGGGGTGGCATGGTGGCAGGATTGCCGAAATGCTTGCCGCCCATGTCCGGTCCACTGTTTCGGCAGAAAACCTGGCTGACATCGCCGATCACTCCAGCTCGCACCGCTTCGACCGAGTTGCGAATACCGTCGCCCGCGTGCCCTTGGTTGCCCATTTGAGTGACTACCTTGTAGCGTTCCTTCGCCTTCACCAGGGTCCGGCACTGCCAAATGTTGTGAGTGAGCGGCTTCTGAGTGTAAACGTGAATGCCCCGTTCCATAGCAGCCAGCGTAGCCGCGAAGTGCGTGTGATCGGGTGTTGAAATGACTACCGCGTCGATCTCCTTATGCATCTTGTCAAGCATCACACGGAAGTCATCGAAGAAGGGTTGGTCTGTCCGCCACTTCGTTATATTCTCCTCACAAAGTTTGCGGTCAACATCGCAGAAGGCAACGAGGTTTTCCTCAGAGCATCCTTGATTGTAGGGCTGTTGTGCGATCCAGCCGCCGGAGCCAATGAAGGCCACGTTGAGCTTGCGGTTGGCCGACTTACCTGGCTTGCCGATGGCGAAACGTGGAAATGCAGTACTGGCTGCGATTCCGGTGGCGGCGTTGAGAAAAGTTCTGCGTTTCATGAAAGGACCTGTTACGAGATAATGTGGCGAAAGTTTCTCGCTTGCGAATTGCTTCGCGGCATTGCAGAAGTATAACGACGAACCAGATAAACTGATATGTTATGACAGTCAGGCGTTGAACGCGA
This sequence comes from Pirellulaceae bacterium, assembly GCA_031411055.1. GTDB lineage: Bacteria > Planctomycetota > Planctomycetia > Pirellulales > Pirellulaceae > JAIYDQ01. The sequence goes on along the minus strand of JANOAI010000308.1, from coordinate 1,828 downwards.
GAAATACAACACAGAAAACCCGGTTTATGAAACACTTTATTGCTCTGATTTTCTGCTGTCTCGCGTTGCCTACGCTGCTTTCCCGCGGCCAGTCGAACTCTTCAGCAAATCAATCCCCCGAGTTGTTGCATAAGGTCGTGGCGCGTGACGCTTCCGCGAAAGCGGCACTTGCCGCTAATCCGAACGTTCTCTTGATTCTTGCTGACGATCTCGGCGTCGAGTGTCTTTCCGCATACGGTGGCACTTCACCTAAGACTCCGAACATCGATCGACTTGCCAGAGATGGTATGCGTTTTACAAACTGTTTCAGCAATCCGTTTTGCTCACCATCGCGCGGTCAGTTGCTTACGGGTCGCTATCCTTTCCAGAACGGGCTAAAAGTGGTCCTCCACAGTAAGAGTCAAGAGAACATCTACCTTCGTCCAAACCAACCCAGCTTCGTCCGACAACTCAAGCCGCATGGCTATGCCACTCAGATCGTCGGTAAATGGCACGTGGCGTTGGAACACAAGCACAACACCATTCAAGAGTTTGGCTTCGATCACTACCAGACCTGGCAGATCTTCGATGCAAATGGGGAAAGAACCACTCGCTATTGGAACCCGTATCTCATGCGTGACGGACGCATCATCGCCGATGAGATCAAGAGTCGCTACGGCCCTGACGTGGACCTCGAGGTCTACCTCGATTTCATCAAAGCGAACGCGAAGGATGGCAAACCGTTCCTCGCCTACTACTCGACTTGCCTGCCGCATTACCCTTGGGAACCAACGCCGGACAGCCAGGAGCAAACGTATCGCGCACCCCATGAAGGTCACAAGGGTGACCCAAAATATTTTCCGGAGATGCTCAGCTACCTCGACAAGCAAATCGGCAGCATGCTTCAGACGCTCGATGACCTTGGAATCGCCGACAACACAATTGTCCTCTTTCTCGCCGATAACGGTACCGACCGCGATCTCGTCAACACATGGGGCGACGGAAAACAGATTGCTGGTGGCAAAGGAACCATGACTGATCGCGGTACCCATGTCCCTTTGATCGTGCGCTGGCCGGGCCACATCGAGGCCAATAGCACGTGCAAGGACCTCGTCGATCTATCGGATTTTTTGCCCACGCTTTGCGAACTCACGGGCGCCAACCTGCCCGAAGAGAAGATCCACGGACGTTCCTTCGCACCCCAGCTACTCGGAAATCCTGGCAATCCTCGCGAGTGGATTCACATTCAGAATGCTGAAGATCGCCAGCTCAGAAACAGCGAATACATGCTCGATAACAAAGACCAGCTTCGACGGGTTGTTCAACTGTGGGAAGAGTCGGCCAAGCCCAATCAGAACAAAGAGCCGGAAAAGGAAGCCGCCGCCCGCAAGGCTCTCCAAGCAGCCTTCGATGCTTTACGGAAATGAGATGAATGGCCGATTTTCGCTATTCGATCGACCCGAGTCGTGTTTCCGCGAACTGGCTGGTTCCCCTACTATCAACCGCTTCGAATTTAAGTTGAATGTCGGTTTCGCTTTCGCCCAATGGAAAAGTAAATTCAAAAGGGAAGGATTCATCGGTGAGAACTTCGCTGCGGTCTGCCAAATGGAACTGTAACTTCGCTGACTTCACCGTCTTGTCGTTGGAATCGAGATAGGCATACAACCAGTTCCATTTTGGACCGAATGACAATCGAATCGCTTCCGCTTCGCCGAAGGGAGTTTGGATGCGCTGATGCGTGAAGACATTCGCCGGTATTGACTTACCGAGGAACTGGTCTTGAAACAGCGCATTGACCTTGATGCCTTCGATGACGACCGCGGTATCAATCGCAACTAAGAATCAGCCA
>JANOAI010000307.1:0-11862 GCA_031411055.1 Pirellulaceae bacterium | reverse complement strand
CTCCATTGAAAAGGGGAGTAAAACCAGCGGGCGTTTGATCGGCTACAAGTTTTGATGGTGAGGATACGAATATCGCGCAACCAATCAGGGCTAGGTGAGCAATCGAAATGAAGGAAAGAAATCGGGTCATGACAACCTTTCCGATTGTGGAGGGAGCTTGGTTAGGGGAAGAACTTATTGTATCACGAAGGACTTCGCCAAGCAGCATGCAGCGGATGGAACGGGAAGGAGGGCCAAACTACGGTTTTATCAACTGGGGAACCGGGTATTCGATCCAGCCACTTTCTCGCTGTTCACTTCCTTTCGAATCATTGTCACCGATCGACTTTCGAGCTTGATTTGCCATCCGAGTCAATTGATCAACGATCTCTGGATGAGATTTGCTAACCTCGGTCGTTTCCGAAACATCTTCCAAAACATTAAATAACGCTAGGTCTTGCGGCATCGCTTTCGCATTTTTCGCGTTGCTAAAACGTTTTTCGAGTGGAAGATAGAGTTTCCATGGTCCGGATCGAACGGCTTGGAGTTGATGGGTTTGGTAATATAAGAATCCCTTTTGGTCGTAATGGGATTTGGCGTTTGGCTCGTTTCGAAGCAAGGGCATGATGTCGCTTCCATCGATCGGATGGCTTGGAATCGATTGACCGGTCAGCTTTGCAACCGTTGGCAACCAATCCATCATGGAACAAAGTTCGCGGCATTCGCTGGCGGCTGGCACGTGACCTGGCCATCGAACGATGCAGGGCATGCGCATAGCCCCTTCGCTGGTGCTATACCCAAAGCCTGAGTACGGTGCATTGCTTCCTTGTTGCGGCGATCGTCGCACCGCGCCATTGTCGTTGGTCCAAACGACGAGAGTCTTATCGTCCAGGTTGCATTCGTGGAGTGCATTCAAAATCTCGCCGGCGGACCAATCGAGTTCTTCGATGGAATCGCCGTAAAGACCGTTGGCAGATTTGCCTCGAAAGTCTTCACCAGGATACGATTCGCGTCGACTGCCTGGCCCGGTTTCCGGAAAGAAGAGAAAGAAGGGTCGTTCACGATTTGACTTAATAAAGTCGACAGAGGCTTGAGTAAGCAGCTTGGTGAGCTTGGCGGCCTCGACCGGCGCTTCGATGACTTGATTGTCTTTCATAGAAGGCAAGGGTGGCCATGGTCGATTCGGATCGACCCCTTCCATCATATCTTCGCTGTATGGGATGCCGAGGAAATGATCAAATCCATTCTGAAGGGGTAGAAACGGATGCTGGTCTCCAAGATGCCACTTCCCGAAACAAGCTGTCGCATAGCCAGCTTGTTTCAACAATTCAGCGATCGTCGTCTCAGCAGGATTGAGCCCGCGTTTGTCGACAGGCTTGAGTACTGCGTGTCCTTCGTAGCTTACGTGCATTCCAATACGGCGCGGATAGCAGCCCGTCATGAGTGCGGCTCGACTAGGGGTGCAGACGCCGCTAGCAGAATAGAAGCTGGTCAACCGCATCCCTTCGAGGGCCATTTGGTCCAGTCGAGGCGTTCGGTGTTTCGTCTCGGGACTGAAGCAATGGATGTCGCCGTTACCCAAATTGTCGCAAAGAATGAAAACGATATTGGGGAGGCGATCGTCGGCTCGCAACCATGCGGGATTTAGAACGAAAAAAGCCGCACTCAGCACGAATGCGACAACCGAGGTGCGAGCGAAATTCATGACTTAATCCAGTTGCGATGAAGAAGAAGTTGGATCGTTTGTTCTGCGAGTTCGGTCGGAGTCAGACTTCCACCTTTCAATTCAAGCTCCGGTGCAACCGGTGGTTCGTAGGGGTCGCTAATGCCAGTAAAGTTCGGGATCTTACCAGCACGAGCCTGTTGGTAGAGTCCTTTCGGGTCTCGCTGTTCGCAAATTTCTAGCGGCGTATTGACGAAAATTTCCAAGAAAGAATCCTCGCATCCGAGTTTGTTGATGCGTTCGCGGACTCGATCTCGATCTCTTCGATAGGGGCTGACAAAGGCTGTCAGAACAATTAAGCCTGCGGATACCAAGAGTTCGGTGGAAGCCCCGACACGTCGGATATTTTCTTCGCGATCCTGAGGGCCGAAGCCGAGGCCGAATCGCTTGGCATATTCGTCGCCGTGGATTGGGGCTAGAAGTGCAGGCGTTGCACACAGGCTATGTCGAACGTTATCGCCGTCGAGCAAGAACGTCCGAATACCGTGGGCAAAGAGAAGCTGGTCAACGGCGTTGGCGACGGTGCTTTTGCCTGAACCGCTTAAACCGGTAAACCAAACGACACCCGATCGATGTCCTTGCTTGGCATCACGCATGGTACGCGTGATCGATTCTTGATGCCAAACGATTTGTGGATTTTCTTCCGTGGCCATGAATTGCTAACTGATTTCTCTTAAGTAAACAACATAATCGAGGGGTAAAATGTTCACACCGAGGCTGCGAAGCATATTGTTGGCTTGGGCACGATGCAAAGTACCGTGAACACACAGCTGAATCATCGATTCGGAGACGCGGAAGCGAAGCGGTCCACCTCCAAAATCGCAGTGGACCGTGTTCGAGAGGCCCGATTGGCCGATCGTTGCCATATGATGGCTACGCTTGGCAGCCATCTCCTGCCACTTGAGGATAAGAGTATCCATCGACATTTCCCTGGAGCTTCGAGGGAAAGGGGCCAATTCTTGGATCCAATTCTTTTGCCACCAGCATTCGGCGTCATAAAGATGGAGCATGGTCGCACGAAAGGTACCTTGACCCATCTTCCAATCATGGTCAAGCATTTTTGGTTCGAGCTGGATAGCTTGACGCAATACTCGCAGTGTTGCCCAATCGGTATAGCTTTGATAGCGACGAATCGATTCGACCGACGGAGGTGAATACGGTTCTTCAACGGATCCCACTTCTAAGCCATAGGCTCGGCAACCATTGGCGACATCGGCATCTAAAACCAACGTCGGGTTGGCCATCTTGAAAAAAAGGTAGTCCAGCCCACCACTGAGGATACGGTTTTGGCGTTTGAGAAAGTGGAGCGATTGGGCGCGATGGTGGACAGCATGATTGAGAACGTGAAGCAGTAAGTCCGAGAGACGATGGGTAAACGATTCTCCTTTAAGATTCTGATAATGGACATTCGCTTCGAACGATTCTTCGGATTGCGATTCGATAAAAGTCGACAATTCGATATCGATCGCCGACTGTTCATCGCGAATTCGCTGAAAGGACCAGTCTTCGCCTGTTGGGAAGCGGGGCGTCGCGTAGCCTTGCCAACGGTCGAGCCAAACTCGTTGGGCTGCGATATTGTGGATGAGCGTTGCACGCAGCGAGCCAGGCCCCAGCGGCATGGACGCCTCCAACGCGGCTTGGTTAAGTTCATCGGCAAGTTCAAAGAGCTTTGCATTGCCCCATCGATGAAATTGAAGGAGATCTTGATAGAACGCACGAGTTAGCATGGCGAGATTCGATCCTGGCGATATGGTTCAGCAGCTGCAACGGCAAGCACATCACAGCGCTCGTTTTCAGGATGCCCGGAATGACCTTTGACGTGATGAAATCGAATGTCGTGCATCGAAGTAAGCTTATCGAGCTCTTGCCATAATTCAACGTTCTTGAGAGGCTCAAATCCCGACTTCCCTTTTCGTCGCCATTGATTCTTCTTCCAAGCCTGCATCCATGTCTCAATGCCTTGGAGGACGTATTGTGAATCGGAAAACAAATCGACGCGACATCGACGTTTGAGGACGGAAAGACCTTGGATGACCGCCATCAACTCCATGCGATTGTTGGTTGTGTTCGCTTGACCACCAGAATCTTCCACTTCTTTTCCAGTAGGTCCGTCACGCAAAACATAGGCCCATCCGCCGGGGCCTGGATTTCCGCTGCATGCGCCATCCGTGTAGAGTTCCACGGTGCGGAGTTTCGTCGGATCGACATTGGCTTCCAGGGTATCGGTATTTTTAGTTTCAAGTTTCTCGTCGGACATTCGGTTTCGTAAAAACGATCGTTGAAAGAGAAGGGCTAAGGATAAGAAAAGCGAACCGTTGTCGAAGGGACCACGTTTTCGGTCTTGTTTTGGTCGATTGACGCGTCGTGAACAGGATCCATGGAACGAGCATAGTGACACGGTAGAACAATCGAAAAGGTACTCCCTTTTCCGAGCTGGCTATGGAGTGTGATTTCACCGCCCAAGAGGCGGCATAGTTCTCGAACGATAGATAGTCCTAATCCCGTTCCGGAGTATTCTCGCGTGAGTGAGTCGGTTTCCTGATTGACGTGAACTTGACGGAATTTCTCGAAGATAGCTTCGTGATCTGTCTCGGCAATCCCGACGCCCGTATCCGTAATGGTAAGCCGAAAAAAGGTTGAATCTACTAAGCCAATCGTGACGGTGATCATTCCGCCTTGGGGAGTGAACTTGATTGCGTTTGAAAGCAGGTTGGTCAAGATTTGCTGGATTTTCGCCTGATCCGTCGTGACCGGCAGTTTCATCGCGGAATCCGAATCACTTTCGTCGAGCGTATCCAAAATAATTTGATTCAAAATGGAGTCATCCAGATGATGTTCAATGCGAAGGTCGATATTTTTGTCTTCAGCAAGCGAACGAACGACGTCGCATTGGCCTTCCACCAAAGCGACCAAATCAAATCGAGAGGACCGAACTTCCATTTTTCCGGCTTCGACTTTGGCTAGGTCGAGAATGTCATTGATCATCTCCAATAGCAATCGACCACTTTTCTGTATGTTGCTGGCGTAGCGTTTCTGCTTGTCCGTGAGCGTATCGAAACCTTGAAGGACTTCGCTGAAACCGAGAATGCTATTTAAAGGTGTTCTCAGTTCATGACTCATGTTTGCCAAGAAGTCGCTTTTCAGTCGGTTGGCTTCATAGAGTTGGAGGTTCAATTGAGCGAGTTGATCGACGCGTGTATCGAGTTCCTTGTTGACGTCGTTGACCTTGGCTTGGGTTTCGACAAAGTGTCGCAACATTCGGTTGAAAGCGTCGGACAGATCTTGAAACTCGTCATCGGAATCAATTTCGGACCGCAGTTCGAGATTGCCTTTCGAGACGTCATCGCTAACCTGTCGGAGATGATGAAGCGGTCGAATCACCAAGCGATATAAAATCCAGTGAATGAAAAAGAGACTCAGGGCCAGTGTCCCGAGCCCGACGGCGATCAAAATAGAATAGCTCCAGATCTTCCACAGCCGCGTCTCGGCGTAAGGCATTTTGACCCGAAGAACACGAAACGGCATTTCGTTGGCCGCAGCTTGGTTCCCTGAATCAAGCTTGGGTGCATGACAATCGAGGCAGCTCGATTTAAAAGCTACCGGATGATAGTAGTAGTAGAAATCTCCGACCGGACCGTGTTCTTGAAAGAGCTGGTCGCTCGGTCTCGGGCCCGTCAAGCTCACGACTGATGTTTCAAGCGAGGCTTGACCTTGGATTTCGTTATCGGCGGAAACTTCCTCGGCTCGCTCGGAGTCGAGATTTTCGACCGCATCGGCAATCGTTCGAAGTAGTTCGGAATCGACATCCGATTTGGCGATGCTGCCTGCTAAGTCTTCATATTCACGACGATCGTCGAGTCGAAGAAGCTCAAAAGCGATGTCGGTTGCGAGCATCTCTTTCCGAAGCTCGCGCAAAGCTGACACGTTATTCTGTTTGTTTTTGGAAATCGAAGCCAGCTCTGCGTATACTTCGGCGTGCTCTCCAAAGAGATGCGACTTGGCTACGTCGCGTGCCGTTTGTCGTGTCGTTTCCAGGACAAGTCGAGTTGCCACGGCTTGAACAACCGTAAAAGCAAGCAAAATGGATGCGACTAATGCAAGGCCGAGCAACAGAAGGCATTTGCTTTCCAAACGCCAACCGCCAATCGTTTTTCGAAGAAAGCCTTGGTTCATCGACATTCCCTAGGGTCATTGTCTGACCGTTTTAAATCCATCCACTTCGGAGTACCAAAGTTTAAACAGGCCAAGATTGCAGAGCGGCAGTAGTCACATGTTACCCATTTCCTTATTCTTCCAGAGCAATCGAGGATATATGCTATCCTTTTGAGAAGGTCGAATTGACCAAAAAATCGTTGCATCCGGAAAGGTCGACCGGCTAAACGAAAAACTCCGCCATCCTTCCATGAAAAGTCAAGTTTAGCGACTTAAATTGGCCGAACAACAGACCGTATAGCTTGCCGAACAGACAAGGTTTACGCATTTCCCTTAAATCGCTTGATCGGTAGGCCCTAGTAACTAAAATGTTGCGGTCTACGAGAAATGCGATTTCAGTGGCTTTGTTCAGCCTTTGGGATTTTATCCCCAGATTCGATCGTATTTCCCTACAGCATGATTTTCAAACTTAGCTTGCGTTGAGCGAATTTCGCTTGAGGCTTTATCTCTCCCAAAATCGGAGAATAGGTGAATGTCAAAACCCTTCCATTACTGGCTTCGTCTTTCGCTCGTTTCGAGTCTGTCGGTCTTGCTTTCGTTCAATCCAGCCTTCGCCGGGCGGATTTTGAATCGAGCGGTTTGTGGCTGGCATGCCCATCGAGCCGTCTGCGAAACTCCACAAACGAGCTGCTGTATGGAAGCTTTGGCTCCGTGCGGTAACGGATGTCCTTCTCCTTGTGGCGATGCTACACCGTCATGCGACGGCGGTTGTGATGGCTCAGCGATCGTGGCTGCTGTTCCTGATTGCGGGTGCCAAGTACCAACCGTGGAAGGCTCGGTCGAATCGTTTTCCCCCGCTTATGATGCACCCGCCCCCATTCCCATGCCATCGGCGGATAATAGTGCACCGACCCCTTCGGTGGTCCCGAACATTCCCGAAACGAAACCGGCTCCGTCTGAATCCAAGCCGTCGCCATTTAAGGCCGATCCTGAGCCAGAAAAGCCGATGCCCAAGCCAGAGCCGGCTCCCGAGCCCGCACCAGCACCCGCGCCTGAACCTGTTCCAGCTCCAGCTCCAGCTCCATCTGGCTTAGACGATTTGTTCGGTAATCCCGCACCGAAGACTGAACCAGCTCCGATGCCTGAGCCAGCTCCGATGCCGGAACCAGCTCCGATGCCCGCGCCAGCACCTGCTCCGGCACCATCGGGTTTGGATGATTTGTTCGGTACGCCGGCACCCAAGACCGAGCCAGCTCCTGCGCCGGCTCCATCCGGGCTCGACGACTTGTTTGGAAATCCCGCGCCTAAGTCCGAGCCCGCACCGATGCCCGAGCCTGCACCGATGCCCGAGCCTGCACCTTCACCGGCTCCGTCGGGGTTAGACGATCTCTTTGGAACGCCGCCATCTGCTAAAGCTGAGCCGATGCCTGCTGAGCCTATTGCTCCGGCAGCCGATAAACCAGCCGGTCTTGATGACCTCTTCGGTGCTCCTGTTTCGCCGGCTGCGTCGAACGAGCCAGCCCTGATGCCAGCAACACCCGCTGGCGCAGACGATGTTTTTGGTTCGCCAGCTCCTGCCGCTGCAGCACAGAACGCTCCGCCGGCGGCATCGTCGGGCGGATTCGACGATCTTTTTGGAACCCCAGCTGCATCCTCCAACTCCACTCCGGCTCCCGCCGTGGATAAAGCGGCCGATGATTTGTTCAATGCCGCTCCAGCTGCAGGTACGACAGAGCCGGAAGCTCCCAAGCAAAAAGGATTGGACGACTTGTTCAATATGAAGGAATCGCCCGCGTTGGATTCAACCTATCCGCCAGTGGCAGAACCGGCTCGCCCTCTTGCGGGGGACAACAGTACCTCCCCTAATTTCGAGCAGCTTTTTGGAAACCCAAGTTCAACGACCAGCGACGGTAGTTTCGATCCAAAAGCCGCGAACGAGCCTCAAGCCCCCGAAGTCGTCGAACCGAAGAAATCGAACGAGAACTTTGACGATTTGTTTAAGACCAGTCAGTCACCTGCAACACCCGAATTCCATGGTGCTGAGTTCCGAACTTGGACGGACAACACGGGTGATTTTCAAGTCAACGGACGCTTGGTCATGATTTACCCAGATCGGATCCGCTTACTCAAAGATAACGGTAAGCACAGCACCGTACCGTACACTCGGTTGAGCGAGACGGATCAGCAATACGTCAACTGGGTCGCGGTCAGCCTCAGTGGCGGCCCCAAGACGAAGTTTGTCAACACCGACGTCAACGGTGGAGACGCAAACAACGCTGTCTCTCGATAGATGCTCCTATGTGTCTAAACGACAAGCGGAGCTCTTGAGAATATGCGTGGCGTTTTTCCGAACGGCACCTGCTCGAGCCTCGCGAGCAAACAGGCGTCCACTCAAGCACTGCGTCAGTTCTTGCTCGGAAGGGATGCTTCAATCGTCGCTGCGACGCGTGTAGCCAAAACACCATAACCTTCCGGCGAGTAATGCACATTCGCTGGTAAGCCGATCTCAGCCAACTTTTCTTTCGCAAAAGCACCCAGGTCGTGAATGGCAACCCCTTCTTCGGCCATGATTTTTGCAGCCACGGCGTTGTACTTGGTTTCATCGCCCGCGATTCTTGCAGCAGAACCCTCAGGGACCGGCGTGGTCGTACACCATATCAATTTGGCGCCGGTTTGCTTCAGTCGCTGCGTCAGTTGCCTCAGATTCTTTTCATAGTCTGCCAATGGGACTTGGATCTTCCCTTTGCCTGGATCGATGCGACCACCCACATCATCCATGTACTTCAAATCATGAAGTCCCCAGTTGAAGTGAATCAGATCCCATTTCCCCGTGCCCAGCCACTTCTCGATCTCTTTCAAGCCGGTCGTGGTAGGACCACCGTTGGTTGGAATACGATGGACGTTGGCTTTGCCTTTGAGCAGGTCGCGAGTCGGGATCGTGTAACCCATCGAAATGGAGTCGCCGATCAATAGAACACGCGGCAAGCCAGGTTCATCTTGGATCGGTATCAGCTCGGGTCGCTGCGCTTTGGCCGCCGGAGCCTTCGCAGATGGAGCCTTCACAGCCGGCGTCTTTTTAGTTGCCGTATCGGCTGCGAAACCTGAAGTTGCAACCAACAACGCCATTATCAAAGTCCAACATCGCCACATAGAATTGTTCCAATCTCGAGTCAGTGATACTTCTACACAAACGCATTCGCGACCGCCGCCTTCATTTTAGCCAAACCAGTCGAAGCGACGGTCTGCGGGTCTTGCTGCCAATACTCTCGATTAAACAATTCCAGCGATAGCGATCCGGCGAATCCGTTATCAACCATCGTACGAATAATCTGACCCAGAGGAGCTATCCCATCGCCAGGATAAACGCGATGCTCATCTTTGATTTCACTTCGTGGCGGAACTGCAGGATAATCGTTCATATGAAAAACATGGATCTTCGGTCCAGCTAACATCCCCAATTCTGTAAAGTCCGAGCCCCCTTTGTAGAGGTGGTAGACATCCGGCAAGATGCAGGCGTCAGGATGATTCGCGGCGGCACAGATATAAAGTACTTGCTCCAGGCTAAAACAATTCTTGGAGAACCCCCAAACTTCGATTTGAGGAGTGCATTCGCGGCTCTTGCCAACTTCAAGCAACGCACGATAGCGTTCGGCGGCCACATCGAGATCCATCAGCGGTTGATCGGTCATCCCGGTCGGCGGCGCAGCAATCCTTCTTCCCCCCAGTTCGCGGATGATTTCCATATCGCGACCACATTCCTCCAGCCCTTTCTTACGGGTCGCTTCGTCATCGACGAGCCATTTACCGAAAGCGATCGCGCTGTCGACGGTCAGCCCTGCATCGGCGATCTGCCGACGGAGTGCGTCCAGCTTTCCACCCCCTTCGGTATACTTTTGAATATCCCGCAGCCAAAGCTCAACTCCGGTATAGCCAGCCTTCGCCGCAATGCGTACTTGTTCTTGGACATCGATCTTCTGACCTTTGTCTTGTATCGTACTCATATTTAGACAGTATCGAATCCGTTCGCTGCGCTCTTTGGGGGTATGAGCTTCAGCGGTTCGAGTTGCACCGACTGTGGCACCTACGGTTGCAGCCATGGCTGCCGTTCCGACCAATGTATGCAAAACTTCTCGTAGATCCATTTTAAACCGCAACCTTGGCTAGCTTCTTCCGGGGCCACTTGTTGAAGTCCGACCCACCGTCGATACTTCTCGCCTCGAAATTGTAACCGAGGTTGCTGCGAAGGTGTCAGGAGCCCTCGAACCTTTCGATGACATATTCCTACACAAAGTGTCATAGTCTGGCCTGATGAAGATCGTGTTGAATCAATCGCAAATATACCGGAGAATATTTCCTCCCCTCGCCCATTCTTATGGGAGAGGGGTCGGGGGTGAGGGCTGAAATCTGGTGATGCATACAACCTACGTCTACACTGGAAAAACGCGGAATTCCTTAGCTAGGAACGAGTATTGGATGCGATTCCCACAGTCCCCTCATCCCCGACCCATCTCCCCCGAAGACGGGGGCGAAGGGAGAAAAGTTCCTAGGAAAATTGCCTTGCGCAATACGCCGTAGGGCATTAGATTCCCACATTTTCATCAGACCAGTCAAAGTCCCCCTTCACTTTTTGTTCGCTAAGGTTCATTCATGGAAGCTGGTATCGTTGGCCTACCCAATGTCGGCAAGAGCACACTCTTCAACGCACTCACCGGTTCGCAGGGTGCGCAGGCCGCGAACTATCCGTTCTGCACGATTGAACCCAATGAAGGGATCGTGAGCATTCCCGATGGCCGACTTGGGCGGATCACCAAATGGATTGTTCCCCAGAAAATTATCCCCGCCATGTTCAAGTTGGTGGATATCGCTGGCATCGTCAAAGGAGCCAGTGAAGGCCAGGGGCTAGGTAACAAATTCCTGACCCACATCCGGGAAGTCGACGCGATTCTCCAGGTCGTGCGTTGCTTCGCCGATCCGGACGTAACCCACGTTGCTGGCAAAGTCGATCCTGTCGCCGATATGGAGACGATCGAGACCGAGCTTTTGCTTGCCGATATTCAAACGCTGGAAAACTCTCTTCCCAAAGCCGAAAAAGCCGCTCGAACGGGCGACAAGGAGGCTAAAACCCGGGTTGCTGTCATGCAAAAGGCGATGCAGCACCTGCTGAGTGAAAAACCGCTCCGCACCATGGAGCTCGAGGAAGCCGAAGCGAAAATAGCACGTAGCCTTGGGCTCATGACCGCCAAACCGATTTTGTATATCGCCAACGTTGACGACAACGATCTGCATGGCCAATCGGAAAAAGTCCTAGCCGTCCGAGCCTTCGCCGCCCGATCGAATGCCGACGTCGTGCCGGTCTGTGCCAAGCTGGAAGCCGAAATTGCCGAACTCGACTCCCCGGATCGCGAAGAGATGCTCGAAGGGGTGGGGCTAACCGAACCAGCCCTTCAGACCGTCGCTCGCCAAGCTTACCGAACCCTCGGGCTCCACAGCTACTTCACTGCCGGAGAAAAAGAGGTTCGGGCATGGACCATCCCCATCGGCGCAACCGCCCCCCAAGCAGCGGGGGTTATCCACAGCGACTTTGAGAAGGGGTTCATTCGCGCCGAAGTTTACGCCCTTCAAGATCTTGAGCAGTACAAATCGGAAAAAGAGATCCGTGGTGCCGGCAAGCTTCGGGTCGAAGGCAAAGCCTACATCATGCAAGACGGCGACATCTGCCACTTCTTGTTCAACTAGCCATCCCCATTGACGCCCTAAGCCACCAACCGTCTTGCCTGATGAAAACGCTGAACACTCGGCAAGATCGACATTTTGAAGGGTTGCAAACGAACACGAGTATCTCCTCCCTCACCCCCGGCTTTGCGGGGTCGTCCGATTTAGCGAGAGGAAATCATGGTTTGCTTCACTCTCCCACTGGGAGAGTCGCGAGTCTTGCGAGCGGAGAGGGAAGAAACCTCCCCTCGCTGCGCTCGACCCTCCTTGAAAAGGAGGGTAAAGTTAAATCGGAC
>JANOAI010000306.1:0-1520 GCA_031411055.1 Pirellulaceae bacterium | reverse complement strand
CGTCACTGCACGAAGCAGCAAAAGAGTTAAACCACGCTCTCGAAACCAGCAACTGCACATCACACTCAAGCAACCCAGCAAAACAACAACCGCCCCTCAGCCACCCTGCGAAAATGGCTGATTCTTAGTTGCGATTGATATCCAAAGAGCGCTTCAGTCGAAAACTCGTCATTCGTGATAGCCCGAAGTTAACCCGCGACGGACAAGAAGCGTTCGGCTACGCGCGCAAGGTCTTGTCGGCCTATCATTTGCAGCCTTTTCAACACAAGCGTTTTACGTTGCGAATCGCCGCGACCAACCGCATCCTCACAACCATGCTGGCCCCCTTTTTTCAGACCTTCGTCGAGAACTACAAACTGAAAACCGGGGAAGACATCGACATCGAGATCCTCGAGACGACGTTCGAACAATCACTGCATCTGTTAGAAACCGGAGAGGTCGAATTGGCGTTCGGCGCAGGAAACGATTCCAAGAATCGTCACCGTAAACTCGTTCCACGGACGCTCATCAGCGATCTTCAAATCGTACTCATTGCACCCAGACAGGGGATGTATGGCTTCACCAAACGCCGCGAAAACGAAGGGAAGAAGGCGAGTATCGCTGAGCTCAAGCGTGCCAATTTGTGTTTGATTCGTCGCGATTTCCGTGATTCTTTCAGCGAAGAAATTCCGCCTGATCAAGGTTTTTCGCGGATAATTGTCGACAACTATTCGTCGGTAATTGCCATGGTTCAAGCCAAAGCCGCCGTGGGATTGGTCGTCGACATCGGAATTCCTGGTGACCTCCTGAAGTTTTCGTTGGCGGAGTCGCATCTCAGTCAACAAGTTTTCGCCGTGTGGCAGCATGACGATGCCAAACTTTCGGAAGCCGGCGGAATGCTCTGGGATTACGTCGTCAACCAACCCAAACGACGCCGGACGAGTAAACGCAAACCATAGGTGTCGCCAACTACAATGGAGGCGTTCGCGCTCTTGTTTGCTGGGAGAGTATTCCGGCGGAGTCCATGCTCAAACCATCCAAGAATCGGTTTATCTTAGCGTTGTATGCTCGTGATATCGGCGAACTTAGGAAAGGTAAGAGTGCGGAGCTCAACGCCTTTGAAATTGAGGAAGACTGGCCTTAACGAACATCATGGCATTCACTAACCAAGTTTGCAGAAGTCGCCGCGCCAACGCGATGATAACCAACGAGAGTGATTGGAAGTTGCTCGACGTAACGGAACTCATCCACAAGCAAATAGCGGAGAAGCGTCCAAATTACGGAGTGGTCCTATGCTTTTCCGATGACGTTTTCCCGTCGAGCGATTCGTTCCATCTCGGATTCTTAAGTCGCGAAGCAAAAGGTGAATGGCAACATCTTCGTCCTGCCTTGTTAGTTATCGAACCAACCGATAACTAGTTCGACTGTCCCAAATCGTATAACACGAGGCGTAAGTTTTGATGTAGCACCCTTTCCGCAGGGCCGAAGGCCCGAAACAACCTATGCCGGTGGCGAAAGCCACCGGAACGCGTATTTTCTAG
>JANOAI010000305.1:0-12998 GCA_031411055.1 Pirellulaceae bacterium | reverse complement strand
TAGCGGCCGGGAGAGGGTCTCCGTGTGCCGTGGCTAATAGCTAAAGGCGAACGAAGTGTGCCAGCGACTTAATGGCTAAGACTTTAACAACTCCGTTTCAAGGTAGGCTCGGGCTCGATTGACTTCCGCAGTTACCTGAGCCGTCGTTTCAAGAATAGGAATCCCTCTTGGAAAAGGATGCATGA
Organism: Pirellulaceae bacterium; assembly: GCA_031411055.1. Lineage (GTDB taxonomy): Bacteria > Planctomycetota > Planctomycetia > Pirellulales > Pirellulaceae > JAIYDQ01. Next base: position 12,813 of record JANOAI010000305.1, on the reverse strand, counting down.
AAATTTCGGTCCATCCCTGATAATTGTTCTTCTTCAGCACACTTAACATCGATCCGAACTCAAGTTTACCACGTCCCGGCATCTGGAGAAGTTCTTCTTCCTTGGGCATTGCATTCATGCAGCCATTGCCATGCTCCCAACCATAGAAGACTTCTACGTGTGGGATAATATCCTGCAATAGCTCGGCCAATAATGGCTCTTTCTGCGGCAGGTGATAGGGTGCAAAAGCGATTCCCAAATGTTTCGATGGACTAAGCTCTGACAAGTATCGCAGTGAATCCGGCGAGTCGATCAAGTTATTTGCATGGTTCTCAATGGCGATGGTTACCCCCGTTTCTTCCGCGACCGCCAAGTGCGGTTTCATTTGCTCAATAAAATTGCCGACTGCTTTCTTGAGCTCTTCACCCTTTAGATTGGTTGGACCTTTTCCACCCGTCACAATCGTCTTGCAACCAAGCCGCTTTGCGAGTCGCATTTCATCTTGTAGCCCAAATGGACCGAGACCATATTGCGTAATACACCCAAGTGTGACCTGATGCTTATTAAGTAGCTCAACAAATTTGGCCTCGCCCAACTCATCGAGTTGCTCGCGCTGATTGCCATGCTTCATTGGCCAGATATCGATGGTCGATGCTCCCGTTTTCGCTACTTCTGCAAGAATGTCCGCCAAGCTTTGGTATCCGTAGAGGCACGAAGCAAGAATGTATTTGAGCTTGAAGTCAGTCGCAGCTGAAGCAAAGACGTTGTCGATCGAGGACATGGCCGCCGCGGCTGTGAGAACCGATGCGGTTCGAAGAAAGTGTCGTCGGTCGAAGGGACGGATGGAAGTCTGCATTGGGAAGTTCGTAAGGGCTGGTCTGGTGCGGAACGATCAACGGAGCGGCAGGACAATACCGTCGAGCTCATGAAATGAGGTTTCCGAACGAATCGGAAGGGAAAGTGTGTCGGAAATGGTAATACTTCGGATGAACATTTGCCATTATAATATCGCGAAATTACGTATCGCAATATCATGACTTAGTTTTTAGGATGTCTGAAATCGATGAATTTTAGGAAAGCAATCATGTGGTCTCCAGTTCTCGGAAAGACGCTTCGCCACGCGTTGTTCACCCGTTTCGCGTTGAGCACCGCAAGATCACTTATTGTTTGGGTGTTCTCGATCCACCTTGCTTCAATCCTTTGTGTGTCGCGAGGCAACGCCGAGTCCGGTAAACTTCCTAATATCATTGTCATTCTTTCCGATGATATGGGGTACTCGGACATCGGTTGCTTCGGAGGCGAAATCAATACACCGACTCTCGATTCGTTTGCGAAGCAAGGGCTTCGATTCACTCAGTTTTACAATACGGCTCGGTGTTGTCCCACCAGAGCAGCGCTTCTTACGGGGCTTTACTCGCACCAGGCTGGGATTGGGCACATGGTAGATGATCACAGTGCAACGGCCGGAGACGCTTATTCCGGAGAATTGAGTAAGCGAGCTGTAACGATCGCAGAGGTCCTCAAACCGGCTGGATATTCGACCTACGCGACAGGAAAGTGGCATGTGACGAGGGTGGTTTCGCCAAAGTCAGACGCCGACAAACACAACTGGCCTCTCCAGCGTGGCTTTGACCGTTTCTACGGCACGATTCATGGCGCCGGAAGTTTCTATGATCCGAATACCCTCACTCGCGATAATCATTTCGTGTCGCCCTTTGCCGACCCAGAGTACCAACCGTCCGAGTTCTACTACACAGACGCGATCAACGATCATGCCGCTCGTTTTGTAACCGAACACGCCAAAGCTTCGCCAGATCGTCCGTTCTTTCTCTATATGGCTCACACGGCCGCCCACTGGCCGATGCATGCGAAGGAGTCCGACATCGCGAAATACGACGGAAAGTACGATGATGGTTACGCTCCGATTCGGGCGGCACGATTGGAAAAGATGAAAAAGTTAGGACTCCTTGATTCGAAGTGGAAGGTCGCACCGCAGGCGGGTGATTGGGACAAGATTGAGAATAAGGAATATGAAGCTCGCTGTATGGAAGTTTATGCTGCCATGATCGACTGTATGGATCAAGGACTTGGTCGCTTAGTGGAATCGCTAAAACGCAACGGACAGTACGACAACACGTTGATTTTCTTTATGCAAGACAATGGTGGTTGTGCCGAAGGGATGGGGCGAAATGGCCCGTTTGTTGCCAGGACAACCGAGCCAGATTTGCCGAAACTTGATCGAGAGTATCTGCAGCCCGAGATGATTCCCAAACAAACTCGGGACGGCTATCGAGTCCGAACTGGCGCAGGTGTGATGCCAGGACCCTCAGATACTTACATCGGTTATGGTCAATCATGGGCCAATGTGAGCAACACCCCTTTTCGCGAGTATAAACACTGGGAACATGAGGGGGGAATCAGCACGCCACTGGTTGCACATTGGCCAAAAGGCATCGACGCGTCCGTACAAGGAAAGCTTGTGAAATCTCCTGCACATCTCATCGATTTGATGGCGACCTGCGTTGACTTGGCGGGCGTTCAATATCCGATTGAACGGAATGGAAACGCGATCCAGGCATTCGAAGGTGTAAGTCTCGCCCCCGCCTTTCACAATCAATCGATTGAACGAACAAATCCTCTCTTTTGGGAACACGAAGGAAATCGCGCCATTCGGATTGGCAATTGGAAGCTCGTTTCCAAGCATCCAGGTGACTGGGAACTTTACGATCTCGATTCCGATCGAACAGAAATGAATAATTTAGCATCCCAACAAACCGATCGGGTTCGAGATATGGCGACGCAATGGGACGCTTGGGCCAAACGCGTTGGAGTTAGTCCTTGGCCTCTCAAAAAAGCCAATGCAGAAAAAGGGAAGAACAAGAAAAACAAAGAATAGCTTTTGCTCAAACGGCTCACGCGAAGAAAGGGGACGCAGCACTTGTTATAAAGCTGCGTCACCTTTTCGACTCAGCAGAACGAAATGGCGATTCTGCGTGTTGTAGGCCGCCAAAGGGAAGCCAATAAGTGAGAGCTGGCTGTTGTAGGACGCCAAAGGGATGTGCGTGTCGCAGTGCGGATCGACTTACGTCGCCACGCAAAAATGTATTTTCCCTTTGGTGTCCTAAAACGAGTCACCTCGCTAAGCCATCCCACCCCTTTGGCTTCCTAAGGAAAAGGAGATAGGCGTCAAGGAATCCACAGAGGGCAGACCCGAATCGCACGAGTCGAAGCAAACCAAAAACGCCCTACGGTAGTCTCAATGGGACGGAACCTTGTGGATTGTCCAATAGACTTCTTCGACAAAGGGAGTCCCATCGTCTGCAGCCACGTTTAGTCGAAGATGCAATTGATCGACCGGTTGTAGCTCTTTGAAGTGGAGAAGCAAGCTCTTTCGATCGTCGCTCAATTCGAAATTTTGCAACGTCAGCCTATTAGGTCCTATCTTCTTGGTCGTAGGCGAATACATTTCTGAACCGTAGGTCGCGTGCCACAAATAGTTCCAGTGGCTGGCTTCGATTGCATCGTCCTTCTTTAAAGAATCGGCATCCAACGCAAAATTAAAATGGATTCGTAGGCCATTCTTTTCGACGTTCGCCATCGAGATCATGGGCCACGGTTTGCCGGTATATCGAACACGTTGAATTCCCTGATCCATCAATCCTGGCCGACCACTACCGTTCCATCCTTGCAGTCCGGTCACGTAGACTTGCCCATCTTTCGGATTGACGCGGCCACGCATGATCCCCGTTCGAAAATCGAATGGTAGTCTCACCGCCGCGGCTTGGGAAACGCCATCGATTTTTTGAATCATCAAATACGATAGCCAACCTTTACCGAAGCTCGTGTGAAGCAAACGGCCTGATAGCGGTCCCCAACGCGGATCATCGACCCAAATTTGCCCACCTGATGAATTGTCAACACTGTGTGGCAACCAAATGAGCGGTTGATCAAACGATTCCGGTGGAACAATCTTCTTAATATCGATCTTACCACCATCGGCTGACCATTTCCCCTTGCCATCGTAGGTGGGTACCCATCCATAGAAACCGCCCTTTTTAATCAAACTGATTTTCGATGCTGGCATCCATTGCCCTTGATTGTCACTGCACGTCATTCCAACGCCAGGAATCGATCCCATTCCGTTTGGGACGCGAAATCCCGTGCACACTACTTCACGCGACTTTCCGTCCGGCGAAATCTTGATCACCGCTCCAGGGAGCGAGTAGTCGGCTCCGTGACCGCACTTCGCATAGTAAAAATTACCTTCGTCATCGGTCTGGAGATCAAAGTTGAACGCATGAAAGTGGATCGAAACATCGGTGTCATCACTAAAGTTTTCGTAGAAATCCGCTTCGTCGTTGCGATCAAAATCGTGCAGGCGGGTGATGCGGTCCTTGCACGTTACATAGATTTGGTCGTTGACAACTTTAACACCCATCGGTTCGTACAGCCCGGACGCGAACCGCTTCCACTTCATGTTGAGCAGCGTTTCGTCGACCCCCGATACCATCCAAATATCTCCGCCATAAGTCGACACAACCATTCGTCCATCCATTAGAAAATCGATCGCCGAAGTGCGAAACCACGTATTCCATGGATTGTTCGAAGGAATAGTAAGCGTATCGAGCGCATACGCTCCACGCTCGAAACCGAGATATCCTTTGGTGGTCAGCACTTCCGGCCACCGAGCTTGGCCGCCTTTCGTCAGATCCGATAAGCCATTGGTCAAACGACCCGCTTGTTCACGAATGCAGGTTTCGAGAGCATCGACAGGTGATCCATTTTCTTTGTTGTTCGCAAAAAGAATTTGAATGCTCTGCGTTGAGTCCGAGGCGGGAATATTCAAAACGATTCGATGTGCCGCATCGATTTCCCAGAAGAACTCCGTTGTATCGCCGACGGCGGCGATTGCCGTACTAACCATACGATCGGGCCTCGATGAATCTTGCAGAGTCACCATGGCGTCTTCCGCTTTCACCGAATTCATAGGTGAGAAAGGTTTGGATTTTGTCGAGACAAAGCTTGGTTTTAGCGTTTTACTATCGCCCGTAGCGACCGAAAGCCTTAGCTTTTTGCCTGGTCCGATCTCTAACCTTCGTTGTAGGATGTGTTCGTTTCCTAAATCGACTGCGCTTTCTAAAATCGGCCGGCTATCGATCTCGTAACTCAAGATCACTTGATCGTGGTTCAGATAGTAACCGTGGTAATTCATCCATTGGGAAGGCATGGGGCCACGCGGCAATAGCGAATCGCGAGGATACTCGAAAACGGCATCGTGCGCCCACTCCCAAGCCTGTAGCCCAGCGATCAAGCTCCCCCTGCGAGTAGCGTTTCCTTCCCCTCGACTGAGTGCATGTTGCGTGTTGCTGAGATCCAAGAAACCATCACGCCAAACTCCAGCCTGATTCAACGTGTGGAGGTCATAGCAAACGGTATAGTGACCGACTTTGGTCGTCAGAACGCTCTCGTATTTCCGATCGAGTTGAGAGCCAAGAGCGGGACCGATCTCACGCTCAATCGTGGGAACAAACGTTCCGTCCTCTGTCCCCTTGGGCAAACTCTCCAAGTAGCTAGGGGTGGTCTTTTGGTACTCTGGGTTTGTCGGCTTCATAAAGGCTTCACGGATATAGTGAACGACCTCGTACCGTTGGTGTGGCGAAAGATGCGACATCGGTCCCATCAATCCATTCCCTTTGGACAAAGTCATAAACATCTGGTAGGGATCCGCTCCAAATTTCAGCGGTTGTTTTCCAAATGCTCGAGCCGCGGGCAAACTCGGTCGATTGCCGTCGGCTCCATGGCAGTCGACGCAGTAGCCATGATAGATTGCTTTGCCGGATTCAAAGTCCCTATTCGTTAGTCGCTTTAGGATTCCAGCATGATCAAGATCATTCCAGTCTTCTTTAATAGCGAGTTGTTCTTCGGTAGGTTGCAGTTCGCTGGCGCGGCTACGACCACCGCGGGCAATCGAAAAGACGTACGCCGCTAGGTCGAGAAACTCTGATTGCTCTTTGAAAGAACCGATCAGTCCATCTGGCATCAGCGATTGTTTTAACTCGTTTCGCTCTTCAATACTTGATTTATCAAGACGGACAAACTTCAGATAATCCGTGGAAGAGCGAACCACAACCTCGCGGTCGTTTTCCGAATCAACGATCCCCGATACGACCTGGCCATCAACTGTTAAAAATGAAACAGATTTATAGGCATCGCGAATATCTTTCGATGGATAGAGCAAAGCGTTGAGAATGTATTCATCCGTCAAATTATCGACCGGCATCTCTCGCGCAAGATCGGAAAGATTCGGCCCAAGCGAAGAAGTATTCTCGCCACTCGAATGGCATCGAACGCACGCGGCGGTAGACTTGAAAAACAATAATGCGCCGCGAAACGGATCCCCTCGATCGCGAATCTCTTTGGCTAACCGTTCGACCGATGCTCCTTTGAGCAATTGTTCGAGGGTTTCTACTCTTCGTAAAGGCTCCGCAATGGGCGGTTGTTCCCGTCCTACTTGCTGGTTCTTTGACTTTGCGGCGTCCTGTCCGACGATTGGATCAGCGAAGAAGACGGCAACCAATACGACGACAATTCGCATAGCAGGCTTTCGGTGGGGCGAAGCGTAGGTCAAGTGCAAATCACGAGTAAACCAACCAAATGGAAACCGATCAAATGGCCTTACAACGCGAAATCACATTTCAAAATCTTATCCAATGTAACTTGCGACAACCATCCAATGGCTGAATCGGGCGCGTTTCCCCAATAATATTGAGCCGATTCAGGATGCTTTCGTAGAGTCCGCATTGCTCAACGGCCGTTCAATCGTTGCTCAGAAATACGAGAACGTACCTCGGCTCGGTTGCAAGAAAGGAAAAAAAGTTGACACTTCTAGTTGAGGACGTTCATCCTGCGCCATCATTGTTGACTAGCTTCGATCGAATTCGACTCTTCTTCGAATACGCTTTTTCTAATTGTGAACTATTTTTTGATCTTCACGAATCCGCATCCGCCGAAAATTGCACTTTCTCTCGCGAGGCAAAGTCTTCGGACGTTGCTCGTTTTTTTGTTCTTACTCGTAGTTCAGCCAGCGTCCCTAATCGCAACCGATTCGCCAGTGAGAGAAGCCTCCCCGATTCAGGTTGAGGCCGTCAAGATTCTTGAGGCTCGCTGCATCCGTTGTCACGGAACAGACCAATCAGAGAGCAACCTTCGGCTAGATCGAAACGATTTGATGAAGAAGAATGGGAGTGCCGGCAACCCTATTCTTGGAATGGAGAATGAAAGCGAGTTAATCCGTCGGATAAGCTCCAACGATCCGACTTATCGTATGCCGAAAGACGAATCACCACTGCCGGAGAGTGAGATCGAATTGCTCCGACAATGGATCCGTACAGGTGAGGGACTCCCGCACTCCGATACCTCGCATGAAACCGCCGTGAACCCTCAGCTTACTTTTTGGGAAAGACATTCCAGCACAATTGACAAAATTGAAGCGTTCGACAAGCCCATTCGCGTCCTCTACGTACCGGCCTTAATTTTTCTTTTGATCGCATTTTGGTCGGAACGAAGAAAGCGAACTCTCGCAAGGACAACACTCGAAAATCACCAACGCTCGTTCGCAGATCGATTCCTGATTCGCCTTCGCTGGCACCACTATCTTGTTGTTGCGGTGGGGTTCACAATGTTTGGAAGACTACTGCAGAACCGAGAAAAGATCGATCAAATAGAAACTCAGTTGCAGCTTGTTCAACGAGAAAACAAAGAGTTGAAAGAATATGATTCGGTAAACAAAAAAGAAGGACAGGTAGTCGTGTACCGACCGAAGCACCCACCGAGGCTTGGCGGGATGTATTATCGAGGTAATGACGAACGCAATCCCGAACTTTTTAATGGAGGATACTATCGAACCGCAAGCATGGAGGTTGGTTTGTTCGATTCCAATGACCAACAATTACAATGGGGGGATAAGGCGTCATCGAATGAGCTCTATATCAGACTGGACATCCAAAGAGCCCCGTTTGCAACCCCTGAGCTTTTTCATGACGATACTATGGAGCAATGTATTCTTACACCAAGGGCCGATTCGGATGAAGAATCCATTTTACAAAAAGCAAAAGGGGTCGCCCCGAGTTTGAATCCGTCGATTGCTAAGCTCGTAACCATCGAACCGAGCAAACACTGGCGCGCACGCTATCGGATTGCCGCTTCGACTGAAAACCTCGACGAAAGCTACTCCGGCATGCTTTACCTTACGCCAGGATCACCACCGCCCCACTATGGAATCGAATATCGGGTCAAGATCAAGGATGGGGTTATTTCAGATGAATCGGAAATTTGGATGGGGACGAGTTACTTAACCGCGACGGTCGTCGTACCTCGAAAAGACACGATCCCATTGTCTGAGTGGTTCGATTTTCTTCCCATCCCCGAAATCGCTGGCGGAAACACCCACGACCCGAAGCTACTCGGGATCGAACCAAAATAACCACTCGCGCCGCGTATCACCTTAGCTGGACAGCGACAAATTGAATCAACCGAACGGCGTTAGCCGCGGTTCTTTCGCTGAAAACCTTGGCTAACTCCAAAAAGGCTAATGGTTTCGAAAACGTCACGCATCATTGGAAAATGGATTCAGAGTGGCGATGTCCAGTTAGATTCAATGAATTTGTGAACTTCCCAATCGCCTAATCGAATACAAGAAGATCTTTTTGTATAACTTCGTCGGCGATTCCTACCTGATTCCTACCTGTACTGAAAGTTGCTTTCATGAAATCCTGCCTCCGCTTAATGCTTACCCTTGGAGTTTTACTTGTGGATCTTCCGATTGCATTTTCACAAACGACAACCAATCCCTATTTTTCGTTGACGGAGTACCAGGGAATCGACCCCACGCGATTGCCAGATTTTGATTCGTATTTCGAGAAGGCCCTTATCCCGAGCCTCAATCAGCAAGGGATCGAAAACGTTGGTGTCCTCACTCGAGCTAAGCCCAATGAAGACGGAACGACATCGTTGTTCTTGCTGATACCTCTTACGAATCCGTCGCAACTCCCTGCTGTGATCGAGAAACTCAGTAAGGACTCGGGGTTTCTAAGCAATGCCAAAGACTATTTGGAAATCGACTATAAGAAACCCATGTATACGCGAGCTCGCAGCGAGCTGCTTCTTGCTTTTGATTGCTTTCCTAAATTACATGTGCCTGAACAAAAGACTGCGGGCAAGGACCGCTTGTTCGAACTGCGTGTTTATGAGAGCCCAACTGAATTGCTCGGGTATCTGAAGGTAGAGATGTTCAATAACGGCGAGCTTCCGATCTTTACGGCTTGTGGAATTCAACCTGTCTTTATGGGGCAAGCGCTCGTTGGCGACAAATTGCCGAATCTGACTTATATGACAGTTTACGATAACGCAGAGCAGCGAGACAAATGCTGGGAGAAGTTTAAACAACATCCCGATTGGCAAGTATTGAAAGACGAAACGAAGTACGAAGGGACCGTCTCCAAGATCCACAAAACGGACTTGGTACCGAGACCGTATTCGCAACTATAGATGTGGTGAACCTCGGCGGTTGCTCAGCCATTAATTTCCGGATCGAACTTCAGTCCTTACGCGTTAGCACAGCGTTGCCCATTGGGGCGTATCCGAAGCGGAAAGGTCTCTCACACGGCCCGGCTAATTCGGTGACTCAACTCCGTGCATCGCCTTAGCTGGACAGCGCCACTTTGAACTCGAGTACCGTTCGCAACCTCGTTGGAGTACAGCCTTGAGACGCATTTTCCACAGCACACGAAAATGCGGCTAAAGCCTGGACTCCAGCGCATAGTAGCGCTATCCAGTTAGTGTTTCGCGGCATTCACGACAACGGAGCGTCTTGGTTCACGGGTGGCTTCCGTTGTCAGGCTCGGGGATGCGCTTTGGCGTAGACCTCTTTGAGGTTTGTCGTGCTGATGTGGGTATAGATTTGAGTCGTCACCAAGCTCTTGTGGCCTAGTAGTTCCTGTACGCTGCGAATATCGGCACCCGCATTCAGGAGATGCGTTGCAAAACTGTGGCGAAGCGTGTGTGGGCTTGTCCGAGTGTCTAATCCTGTTTGCTGAATGTATTTCTCGAGCATCCGAGCCACGCTGCGCGTTGTCAGACGATCACCAAACTTATTGACGAAGGTTGGACCCTTGCCTCCCTTCGGCTGTCGGTCGGATCGCACTCGGACACTCATATACTTTTTAAGCGCCGCGATCGCATGTTGGCCCAGCGATCCGAAGCGTTCTTTACGCCCCTTTCCGCGAACACGAATGACTTCCTCATCGAATTCGATATCTTCATCACAGAGTCCGACAAGCTCGCTCACGCGTAAACCTGCGGAGTAGACCGTTTCCAATAGGGCGCGATCGCGCAGACCAGCGACATCCAATTTGGAAGGAGCTTCGAGAAGCTTGATGACTTCTTCGTTGGTGAGAAAATGCGGGAGCTTTCGACCACCTCGCGGATTTCGTAGCGCCTTTGCAGGATTGCTGTCAGCCATCCCTTGACGCTGTGCATATCGATAAAAGCTACGTAGGGAAGCGAGTTTCCTTGCGATCGATGACTTTGCATACCCCGCGTCATGAAGAGCCGCAACGTAGCTTCTTAGCTCATTGGTCGTTACGTCCTGCGCCTTGAGGTTTCGCTTCCCCTCTTCCGAGACGAAATCGGCCAAATCGATAAGGTCTTCTCGATAGGACTTAATCGTTAGATCCGAGGCGTTCTTTTCGACGTCGAGGTAGCGAAGAAACTGAGCAATCTCAGAGTGCATATGAATCTACTCCGAGGAATTGGAAGCTACTGGGCTGGCTCGTCGCGAACGGGCATGCTAAAGCGAGGGGTCGAGTGTTGACGTGAAGCAGGAACCGTTACAGGAATCATGGATGGCTTGCTACCATCCGCAGGAAAGGCCTGTCGAATTTTTTCGCTGAGTACCGCCGCGTCAAACCAAGTGAATGAAAGTTCCGGATTCGCAGCATATCGACCCAGCGTTCGAAGCGTTTCGGTTCGATTGCTATCGTCGAATAAGAATATGTACTGCTCTTCGCCTTTTACGAGTGCAAGCACATTGATTTCTTTAGACATAGCCGCCGCTCCAAGCCGGTAAAATTTGCGTCCGGCTTGCATCAGGCGAGCCAGTTACCGCTCATATCGGTTTAATGGCCAACGAACTACGGTACGACTTTCAAGTTGTCCACCGCGTGCAGCGAGCGTTTCGACGATATGCTGATGGCAGCAAAATCTTATAAAGTCTTCACTGCGTTGGAGATACGCTTCCCAGCCCCCGAAGCGCGCGTCGTCACGGAAGTAATAATAGTCAGAAAGCTGTTCCGTGAAATCTTCGTCACTGCCGTTATAGGCCTTCATATGTGAAATCACTGGCAACGATTGTGCCTGAGCGACCGGTCGTGTTGACTTTGGCGACGGTGGGATGAAACCTTGCGGATCTGGCCATTGAGATGGAAAACTCGCCGATGCGATCTCGCCCTGTACGAGTGAATGATCGCCCACTTTTACCGCTTCAATCGATTCCATCGATAGTGGTTCCATACCGGCCGCGTCGTCTTCCATCTCCTGAGGTGGAACAATTTGCAAATCGGCGATCGTAAGAATTTGGTCGTCCCCTACATGGATCTTCGAGGCATTTGCAAGCAGGATGCCACTCTTGTTTTTTTGCTGGCTACTCGTGGCCGCAGTGGATCCCATGCCATCTTTCGAATCGACAACTGGCGATTGTGTTTTCAATTGTTCTCGTGCGAGAGCGCGCTCGGCTTCCAATCGAATCGATTCCGGAATCTTCTTTTCTGCTTTGGTGCCCCAGGGTAAACCATAACCCGGCGGAATCGGATGATAGCCTTCATTAGCCGCGTACCAATTGACCTTCAAGGTCATTCGTGGCGGATAGTAGGAATCGTAGTCAGTAATCGATCCCTGCAAGACAGCATCTACACCGATGTGATTCGCAAACTGTTGAAAATCTTCAGGACGACTCATCGGCCTTCCAAGAACGTGATCTTCAAAGCCAGCTAATTGCGCTTCAACGACTCCGACTGGCAGAACTTCAAAACCTGGAATGGATTGTAGTTCGTTGTAGTATGCCAGCGATACACGTTCGCCACTGATCGTTGGTTCTTCACTCTGATTACGAAACGGGAGAATCGCGATCTTGGAAATCTGCGGGAACGGATTGTGATACTGCGGTTTATGGCGGACGTCAGGCAGAAAGTTGCAGCCCGCCGATAGCGCAATCAGCGACAGGCAAGCAAAGCCAGCGAAAGCATTGGCGACAGATTTTTGGCGATTCGGACGAGGCATGCGTTTCGATCCGTTGTTCCGTTTCCCCCTGGAACTCTCGTTCTATCGGAAGAGTCAACGCAATCGCTTCAGTTTAACTTTCCGAATCGTCCAAAAACGCGATTTCCTTTTTGCCAGCAATTTTGGAATTGAATTTCGGCACATGCGTGAAGCAATTAGGAACACACTTAACCACTCACCGATCCCGTTTACAAATAACTGGAATTGGAGAACCGCATGCCCAGTACTTCATCAAAGCTAATACTTACGTTACGACTTCTTAGGGGTACGACCGACATCCAGTCCAGGCTTTAGGGGTACATAGCGATTTCAAAATCCCGCGGGCTCGCCCCGCGGCTCGTTCGGTTTCAAGCTACGCCATTGACGGCATCGGAGCCAGGGTAGCGAAAACCCCAAACATCCGCAGGGCAAGCCTAAATGGCGTGGACTTTAGTAGCGGAACGGCGCAAGCCGTCCGGTGTATTGCGAGAAAATGTTGAGGAACCGGACGGCTTGCGCCGT
>JANOAI010000304.1:0-3070 GCA_031411055.1 Pirellulaceae bacterium | reverse complement strand
ACCTGCTTCACTCATGCTGAGTGTGAACCACGCAACGACATCTGTCTTTCGCTCGCTGCTCGGGTGCTCCCATTTGAATTGTTTGGAAATTGCAATTGCGTCCGTTGGATTCTCGGCGTCGTTCACATGGACCGACGTCATCGCCAGGTGTTCGCGATCTGGTAGATGCGTGATCATGTTCTCGATTCGCTCGGTGAGGCGTTTTGGATCGTTTCGATTGCGCTTCGCGAGAGTGATTACCGCCTCTCGATCGCCAGCAAGTGCCGCCGATACGAAGGCTTCGACGACCGCGCGGGCGTTCTTGCGGTCTAAAGGCTTTTCGATTTCTTTGGCCTTTGCTGCACCTTTATCAAGTTCAGCCGACTTCGCAGCAAGTACCGAACCTCCCTCCGAAGTCCACAGGTCAGCGATAATCCATGTCCCATTGACTCGCCGGAGGATCAAAGCGGCCTCGCCTTTTGAGGTCACCTCAGCAGCACGAGCTTCATTGTTGTTTCCCTGAATGACACGAAACACTTCATTGCCGGATTTCTGGGCGTAGGTAACCTCAAGCCAGTTGTTCACTCTGACGCAAAAGCGTCGTCGATCTTTCATCCGCCTGACTATCTGCGGAAGAGAGTCCTTTGGGGCGACGGCCAGGTCGACTGGCGGATCGGTCTGCAACAATTGATCGTCTTGCAATGACTCTTGAAAAAGGCTGTTCAGTTCGGATGCACGCCTTTGGACTTCAGCAGCCTCTTTTTTGTCGACTGTGCTCCCTATGTGCATCGAGACCAGACTTTCACGGATGAACTCCAATCGTTGGATTGTTTCTAAGTCAACCAAGTCGTCAGACATGCATGCATAGTAGCCCGCCGTATCTTGACGTTTGGAACAGTCATTGATGTGATCAACTAAAGCCTCCGCAGTTTTAAATTGCGGAGGCGTTTGCGACTTACTTGCAGTTGGCGGCACATCGGCCAAACCTGTCGCTGACTTTCCTGCCTCGCGGGTTCTCTTTGTTCCTCCCAGTAGAATAGAGCCACCGTCCGGGACCCTGACCACGCTTAGCTTCCACAACAGATCGCCGACGAGTGGTGTACCAGTTTCAAGTTGAACGTCTTCGTCTGTCGTAAATCCGCCGTGAATATCCTTGTCAACCAGCCGGAGTGACATGGTGCCTTTGCGAGCAGCGCCCTTTCCCCATGTGCCATTGAAGCGGCGTTCAACTCGCGACCACTTCAAACGCAGCGTGCACGAAGGCGTGTCGATCCGGTCGAAGGCCGAAAACTTGACCGTAGTAGATATGGCTTCGGCCTTCTCCGGAAAGTCCAAGGCCAAAGGGGTCGGCGCGACCCCGTCCGTTACGAGGAATACTTCCGCCCGGCCATCCCCATCGATGTCGGCCATCGCCTTACCGACCCCAAGATCGTTTCGACTATTGGTAGCCGGTTTGTCCTCGTCGGAACCGCCCGGCAATGTCCTGTTGGGGCCGTCAACACGACCACCACGGAGAACGGGGCGAGCACCGGGAGCACCAGGGAGACCGGAGCCAGCACCGGCACCACCGGGCGGATTATTGAGGGATCGGAACGACTTGGAATCCAGCGAGCCTGATTTGGCTTGAATGTCTGCCTCTCGATTGCGGGCATACGTTAAGTTCGTCGTCTTACCATCTTTGGTATGAAAAGTTTTAGGCTTTGAGCGTCCTTCGATATCGACGGCGACGACTAGTTTGGTGTCGTCGACAAAGCCATTTCCCATCAATACGCCCACATATTTTGTATCACCCTCCTGACTGATCGTGTATTGAGGCAATACGTCAGCGCCATGATCAATCTCGAAGTCAAACTTCGTAGCATTATCGCCAGCCATTGTCAGCGATCTTGCGTCAATGGTTAGTTCCGTCCAACTGGCGTGCTTCTGCCGCCACTCGTTGAAAGCATCTTGCGTGAGCGATTCGCCACGTTCTTCGACCGCAATGAGTTCCCACTTCCCAGTGATCGGCGGGTGAATATCGCCCCAGGTTTTTGATGACCAGCCCTTGAGGCTGTAGCGAAGCTCTGCCTTGCGAAGAACAATCGAAAAACGTGCATTGCTGGCAACTTCAAAATGAAAGGTGGGCGTGATTTGACGGAAGCCTTCAGACATTGTGCCCGACATACCCATAAACGTTAGGCGATCGGCCACGCGATTCGTTTCAGCCGATGTCTTCAGCGCCGAAGCGATCTCGAATTTACCCTGCTTACGGTATTGTTCAGCCGCATCGAGCATAGCTGCTCGCATCTGGTCCGTTGTCAAATCGGGAATCGGCGGATTGAACAGCTCGCTCCGCAACTGACGAGTCTGCTCGCTGTAGACCGACGTCACATCATCGAGCGTTCTTGCTTCGAGCGCGTTCGACGTCTTCTTGTCCTGCTGCTTGCCAAGCGATGTCTCAAGCGTTTCGCCAGGCTCTAGCGTATGCTCATGCCAGGCGCCGGACAGAGTTGGATCGCCGTCACCAGGACCGCCACTGGGTGGATCATTGCGTGTGGCCGGTTTGTCCCTGCCGGAGCCCGTGAAAGTCCCCTCGTACTCTCCGGCCCCTTTCGATTCGAGAATTACGGTGCCCCATTCCTCGCTGGTCCATTGACCGCTGATTTCGGGCGCTTCCGTCGCTTGCCACAGCACCATCCCCAACAAAGTCATTCCAATCGTTCCGAGCATGGCGAGCACTCCTTTCCGAGTTGCGTTGAAAATCGAACGGCGGCCAGTGGCGTGAGGCACCAGGGACGCTGGCAGAGAACCGGACGTGGGCTGCTGCACATGAGCCAGGCATTGCTCAAGCAGGGCAGCGACTTCCAGTGCATTTCCGAATCGAGCATCGGGCGATTTGGCCATCAGCCTCGAGATCAGCAGGCAGAGCCATTCGGGAATGTCCGGGTTGATTTCACGAATCGAACGTGGCTCGTCATCGGTGATCATTCGCATGATGGCGTAGCTGTTGTCGGCTCGAAACGGCGGTCGGCCGGTACACATCGCGTACAGCACGCAGCCCAGGCCAAACAGGTCCGACCGCGCATCGACGCTGCCGCCGCGTGCTTGCTCG
>JANOAI010000303.1:0-3459 GCA_031411055.1 Pirellulaceae bacterium | reverse complement strand
ACTCCGCTCAACGTCCAGTCGGCATTGATATTGCGTCCGACGAGCAAGTCGTTGCTGCTAGCTCCACCGCGAACGTTGTCGATGTTGGCAAAGCTTCCAAGATTGTTAGCCGTTCCCAGTTGACGATTCACCGTCACAATCGACGATGCACCAAACGCCGAGTAATCGAGTGTGTCGAGTCCGCCTGCTCCATCGACAACGCCAGAAATCATATCGCTCGGGTCGAATACAAAGCGGTCTTCCTGTGCACCGCCGGTGATGTTTTCAATTCCCTCGAATTGAAAACCGTTGTTGTTGATAGAGCCTTTGTTATTTCCGGTAATCGACCACGTGTTGACCGTGTTGTTCCCAACGATTCCGCTTACTGCCAGAGTATCGCTTCCGGAACCGCCGATGAATTTTTCGATACCATCGATTGGGAGCGTGTTGCTCGATGTGTCGATTCCTCCATTGACCACGTTCCCAGCACTCGATACCAATAGCCTTCCCGAGCGAGTTACCGTCAAGTTCGTCGTCAGGCCGCTGAAGTCAAAAACGTCGTTCGTAACAGGACCAGCGCCAGCTTCGGTTACCGAGTCGGTTCCCCAATTATTTGCGAAGACATAGCGATCGTTTCCGGCTCTGCCCTCGAGCGTATCATCCCCATCGCCGCCAACGAGAATGTCGGCACCGCTACCGCCGATCAGAATGTCGTTGCCAGCTCCGCCATAGAGCATGACCGGGATCGTGACACTTGAAGCGACCGTGATACGGTCGTTACCGCTGCCGCCGGAGAACAAAATTCGCTGGACACCTTTATAGAGTCGAACAGTCGAGTCATCTTCATTATCGCGATTCTTGTATCGGAAGGTGACTTGGATGGCAGGTTGGCCTTCGTCGACGACTTGTGTCACTTCGAATGTTTCATTCGGATCGGAGCCGTAGATCTCGCCGCGATTGCCGACGTTATCGCCTGCGAAAAGAGTTAAGGTTCCGTCCGTCGATACTTCGCCCAAGCCTGGCGCGACGCACGAGTGATTGAACTCGAATAATTTGACCTCGGCGATCGTAAAGCTATCGCCACCGAACAGAATCACATCATAGTAAGCTCGAATGAAGGCCGTAATCGAGCCATGGGCATCGAAGACGCACGTTCCAGGTGGCTCACTGCCATTCGATGGCGTTGGCTTGAGCAAGAAGAGATCTCGAAGTTCATCCAAGTAGATCTTGCCATCATGGTCGAGATCATTCCAGTTGAAACCTAGGTCAGCTCGCACGCCACCTTCGATCCCTGCCGACGCAAATCCGACGTCCACAACGGCTCCCACGGATGCTTCGAGACCGATACCGAACTCGTCGATATCGGCGCCACTAGTCACATTGGCAAGGTCACCAAAGTAGAAACCGTCGACAAAGTTTCCGGTCTTGGCGATCCCGCGTGTGTCAAATCCGACTGAGAAATTGGCAAACGCATTGAGCTTGGCGTTGAAGGTTGCATAGAGCGGAACCGGCGGGAACGGAATTTGGCCGAACCGCATGTTGAACGGTACGTTCAGTTCCAAGCTCGGGATCTTCCATTGAATGATGTCGGCTTTTTCACCGGTGAACAGTTTGAAGATGTTCGATGGATCGGAGAAGAGCGGGATCTTGATGCCTAAGCCACCTTGACCATTCGAGTCGGCGGCACCGGCAAGTTTACCAAGCAACGATTTCGACTTTGCCGAACCTGGCTTGCCTGAGCCACCTGTCTGGTTCAAGATTCCCGACGAAACGCCTCCGTTTGGATCTGGTGCGATCGTCGTTGCCAACGAATTCGACTTCACTTGGACGGGCGTGTTCTTGTTCGTTAAATCCGTTGTACCACCTTGAGTCGTCGTATAAGTTGCCGTGATAGTGCCAACGGGAGCCGTATTGAAGACGATCTTGGTCTTGTTTACTCCGCTCTCTTTGTATCGAACGATTTTGTAGAGGCTCGACGCGACTTCCACGCTATTGTTGAAGACACGAACTTGGGTACCAGCCCGAGGATTCGTTGGCATCACTCGTTCCGTCGCTAGCGAACCGGCGGTTGTCGATACATTGTTTTGCGGGATCGGCTGACCAGTAACGTAGAAGGTACCAAAATTGATCACGATCGAATCGCCATCACGAATCGCTTCGTCGAACGTGTCGATGAAAGAGAAAATCTCCTTCAAAAGGCCGAGGACCTGCTGGGCTTTGCGAGCAGCCGCCATCGTCTTTTCCGAACGAGCTGAACCGAGCATTCCGAGAGTCACAAACGTGATCTCGGGTCCACTCAACAGTTGCGACAGATCATTGAGACCTGGAACTGGCGATGATAGAAAATCAACCAAGGGTCGAATTGGACCGAGATAAGTCTTCAACGATTCAAAGACAGGTCTGATCACCGTCGATAGGAAACTTCCCATGTCGAGTTTGGCATCGCGAATCGCAACATCCGGCAACCCGCCACCAATCAATCCATCGCGAGTTGTAAGACCTAGAGCCCAGTCGAGCGTTAAGTCGGCTGATATGTTCGGCAATCCTGAGGAACCGACGTCGGCCAGGAGATGCAAATCGGCATAGGCTTCCGTCGTAACACCCGCATTGAACAAATCCTTCGCCGAAGTTTGCTTAATCTCAGCAAACGAAAGACGATTCCTCGAATCACTATCGGGATTGGCAATGTCGATAAAGATGTTGCCAGCCAGTCCTGTCCCTTTGGAAAGCCGTCCGTTGTTATCGGTATCGGACTCCGTCAAGACATCGTTCTTATCACCGTCTCGGTTAAAATCGAAATTGGCAGCCGCTTCATTTAGGATCGGTCCATGACCAACCGCCGAGCTTCCATCGTTGATGATCCCGTCGCGGTTGTAGTCTTCGATCGGATTGCTC
Source organism: Pirellulaceae bacterium (assembly GCA_031411055.1). Lineage (GTDB taxonomy): Bacteria > Planctomycetota > Planctomycetia > Pirellulales > Pirellulaceae > JAIYDQ01. The sequence continues at coordinate 585 of JANOAI010000303.1, read as the reverse complement.
GTCGCCGATACGTTGAGGATGAATAGCTTTCCGGCCAGCGTTGTTCCTGGCCTGAGGAATACGTCCAGCGACAGTCCGATTTCAGGAGTACCGGACGTTGGTAGGCCACCGGTGTAAGTGACATTCGGGTTGAGCTGGAAGTAGAACCCTTTTTGAAGATTGACGCCGAATCCAAAATTGAAATCATATCCCCAGTTGATTTGAACTCCGCCGTTGGTTTCAAGTCCAAACGCAAACGAATCCAGGCCAAGATCAAAATCGACGTCGATCTGATCGTTGCCAGCTAGGCGGAGATTGATTCCGAACTCAAGTTCCGCCGCCGGCGTATTCAGTGGATTTGAGATCGTGACCTCGACATCGCGGAAATCAGAGACCTCGGACGAGTTAGCTACGTTGGGATCGTCATGGTAGAGTCGATTCAGCGATAGAATATTGGCGCCGGCGGGACCGAGGCCGTTAAAGATGGTTGACTGTATTTGCCCTTTCAGCGCGTCGATCGAACCTGTTGCTCCGTTGATCAGCGATTCCAGTTGGTTGACCATCGTCTTGAGCTTGCCAAGGAAGCTGTTGTTCAGATCGATGCCA
>JANOAI010000302.1:0-8546 GCA_031411055.1 Pirellulaceae bacterium | reverse complement strand
CCGACTGTGCCAGAATCCCTACCATGACAATGATGTTATTGCATGATCAACCTGACTAGGAACTCATAATGCCTGATCCGAACCCTAAATTTGCATTCTTCAAGTCGTTTTGTTCTCGGGCTTCGTTGGCAGCCGGCCTAGTCGGTTCGATAAGTGCTTATTCGTTTGCCGAGTCCTATCCGCGAGTGCTCGAATCTACAGGACCTCGAGTCGAGGATCGAACGATTGCTAAAGTCGTCAAGAAAATGGTCGAACGCGATCACATTTCGCGACGGATTATCGACGATGAGATTTCCACTCGAACCTTCGATCGATTTCTACGGCAGCTGGACTCGCTGAAGTTGTACTTTCTTCAGTCGGACATCGACGAGTTTTCCAAATTAAAAACCCAACTCGACGATAACGCTCAGCGTGGAGATATATCATTTGCGTACACCGCTTACAACCGCTTGATGGAACGCGTCAAGGAAATGATGCCAACCGTCCATCAGTTGATTGACGCGGAACATGACTTTACGCTTGACGAGACGATTCCGGTTGACCGCGATGTGCTTGAGTATTCCAAGACCCTTGCCGAATCGCAAGAACGATGGCGAAAGCAAATCAAATACAGCTTGCTCATTTTGAAGGCCGACAAGAAGACCGATGATGAGGCCAAAGCACAGCTCCATCGTCGCTACCGAACGTACGAGAAAAATCGGGAGCAAATGGATGTTTACGAGCTGCTCGAGATGTACCTAAGCAGTCTAACCGAGTCGCTCGACCCACATACGAATTACATGGCACCGCGAGCCCAAGACAATTTCAAGATTCAACTTGGATTGCAATTGCAAGGGATTGGCGCCACGCTTCAATCGGAAGATGGGATAACAGTCATCGCAGGTACCGTTCCAGGTGGCGCCGCGGACAAAGATGGTCGACTCAAGAAGGGCGATCGGATCACTGCCGTTGGTCAAGAAGGAAGTTCAGAGATGGTCGATGTTGTCGACATGAAGCTGGACGATGTCGTTTCATTGATTCGTGGTTCAGCCGGGACGAAGGTTCGCTTGTCCTTCCAGCCCAAGGTCGGTACCGAAACCAAGACCATCGAAATCACGCGTGCCAAGATCGAACTCAAAGACAGTGCCGCTCGCGGTCAGGTCTTGGAACGTGGTATGAAGGCCGATGGCACTCCCTATCGCCTGGGCTACATCGAACTCCCGAGCTTCTATTTCGATATGGACGGTAGTCGACAAGGAACGACCGGGGCTCGCAGTACCAAAGTAGATATCGAAGCCATTCTCAAGAAATTTAAAACCCAAAATGTGGATGGCGTTATTCTTGATTTAAGCCGAAATGGCGGAGGTTCATTGTCGGAATCCATTGGATGTACTGGCTTATTTATTGATCGAGGCCCTGTTGTTCAAGTCAAAGACTCGGAAGGACAATCCGTCACGTACGAAGACGAAGATCGCGGCGTGACTTGGGATGGCCCGCTTGTCGTGATGACCAGCAAGCTCAGCGCTAGCGCCAGCGAAATTTTCGCCGGAGCAATCAAGGACTATGGCCGAGGTATCGTGGTCGGTGATCCAACGACCCACGGCAAGGGGACGGTCCAACAGCTTGAAGATGTTGGGCAAGAAATTTTCGGTAGCGCGGCGAGGCAGCTCGGTGCGCTCAAGATTACGATCCAGCAGTTTTATTTGCCCGACGGAAAGAGCACCCAGCTCGATGGCGTCGCGGCTGACGTGGTCCTGCCATCCATAACGGCAAACATGGAAGGACTCAGCGAATCCGATCTCGATCACGCATTGCCAACCGATCGAATCCCACAACGACCCCACGCCCAATACGCCATGGTCGATCAAAGCATTCGCGATGATTTGTCAGCCAAATCCGATGCTCGCGTAAAGCAATCAGAAGATTTCCAAAAACTTCAACGGCGAATCGATGCCTATCTCAAGCAAAAATCCGAGAAGTTTACTTCTTTGAAGGAGGCTGATTTCTTGGCTCGCCAAGCCGAGTTTAGCGCTGACAAAGAAGAAGAAGAGCAAATGAAGAAACAAGAAGATACGAAGGACCAAATCTTCGATGAGACCTATTACAACGAAGAAATCCTCAGCGTGACTACGGACTACCTGCAAGCATTGAAGCAACGTAAGCTCGCGAAGGGATGAGCCGTTTTCTTTGGGATGATCCGGAATTTGAAGCCGAAACCGAGAACGTAAAAAGCAAGCCGCGTTCGGCACCCAAGAAGCCGGAGCTTGCTCCAGGGGCTTCGCCCGAATCGCCATTAACGGTGGCTCAGTTGAATGCGTGTGTCGCGGCGGCGATCGAGATCAACCTTCCGCGAGTTTGGCTGATCGGAGAAATCTCGGATTTTTCGCAGCCGCGTAGTGGGCATATCTATTTGACCCTGAAAGATGATACGGCGCAAGTTCGAGCGGTCATTTGGCGTTCAACCGCAGCTCGCCTTGGCTTCCAACTCGAAGACGGGCAATCGGTCGTCTGTTTTGGACGCGTGGAGGTTTACGCGCCGCGCGGATCCTACCAAGTTATCATTGATAAGGTCGAACCGCAGGGAGTCGGTGCGCTGCAACTCGCCTTTCGTCAGTTGCATGCAAAGCTCGAACGCGAAGGGCTCTTTGACCCGACCAAAAAGCGACCACTGCCCGTTTTCCCAAATCGGATTGGTTTTGTAACGAGTCCCAGCGGTGCCGCGATTCGTGATTTTTTGGAAATCGCCCAACGTCGTTGGCCCGGAGTCGAGATCTTAGTCATCCCGGCGAAAGTTCAAGGCGAAGGGGCGGTTGAAGAGATCGCGAAAGGAATTGCGGCGGCGAGTCGTATTCGTCCGAGGTTAGACATCCTCGTCGTCGGTCGAGGTGGTGGGTCTATGGAAGACCTGTGGTGCTTTAACGAAGAAGTCGTTGTGCGAGCCATTGCGAAATCGCCAATCCCGACGGTCTCAGCGGTCGGTCACGAAATCGATGTTACGTTAGCCGATTTAGTTGCCGATATGCGGGCCCTCACTCCGAGCGAGGCGGCCGAGCGAATCATTCCGAATCAATTCGAGATCCGCGATTGGTTATTGAGTATTGAAAACCGTTCCATTCAAGCCATGCGCGGTTTGATCGAACGGTATCGCCTCCGATTGGACTCGCTTCGACAACGACCAGTTCTTACGCGTCCCGAAGAGAGCCTACAGCTTCGAATGCAAAGGCTTGACGAACTGGGTAGCCGACTCGAATTAGGAATCGATCGACAGCTCGATCAACATCGGAATGCACTGTCCACCATCGCAGCGACGGTGGAAGCATTGAGCCCACTTCGGACTTTACAACGTGGTTACAGTATTTGCCGATCAGAACAGTCCGGCTCACTGATTCGATCGATTCAAGACGCTACATCCGGTGACACGCTCCGGACGGAATTGGCTGACGGGCACGTCGAAAGCGTCGTTCAGAGAGTCGTTCCGCGATAGATTCGCGTCGATCGCTTGTTTAGCTTTGCTAAGAATATCCGACCGTGTTGCTGGCCTGATGAAAATGGTGCTTAATCATCCGCAAATATACCCGAGAATATTTCCTCCCCTCGCCCATTCTTATGGGAGAGGGGTCGGGGGTGAGGGCTGAAATCGGGTGATGCATACAACCTCCGTCTACACTGGATAACCGAGTACTTCCTTGGCTATTAAGGAGTGTTGGATACGATTCCCACAGCCCCCTCATCCCCGACCCTTCTCCCCCGAAGACGGGGGCGAAGGGAGAAAAGTTCGTAATAACATTGCCTTGCGCAATTCGCCTAAGGACAATAGATTCCCACATTTTCATCAGACCACCGTGGGGCTCCCTTCGCATATTTTTCCGCGAACTCTGGATCGCTCATCGCGTAGCGAGATTTCAACGCGTTGCACCCGCCGCAGGCTAACACGAGAACCATCGATAAGCTTGCGAATCGTGTCATGTGCCCCTTCGTCTCGAAGCGAATGGAGTAAGTTGCTAACGAAGAAGGGTTATGTTCATCGACCAATCATAAGAATAACTATCGAAGCACGGTCGCCGGTAATCCAACTTGGGCAGGATCGCGGTAGATTGGGAGCGAACTTAAATTGTTCCAATTGGTGTTGTTGGATGGCGGATAGAGCGGTGCTGTCGACGGGCGAAGCGTGCTATTCGCCGGCGATTGGTTCGCAACCGATGCATAGTTCGCGCTCGGATAGTATTGAGTGTTTGGGTACATCGTCCCAGCGACTGGAACCGAGGCTAAACCGACATTCTGATTCTGTCGAAACAATCCCTGCGAGAAGAGCGGAGCTTGGTTGTAGCTCCAAGCAGGCCACTGTGCCATCGGCCGCGTTGCAGCATATAGATTGCCACTCGGATAGGCCGCATTCATACTGTATGGAGCTTGATAGACATTCGGCGAGTAGGTGATCGGAAGTGGGGCCGTACCGTAACCCGAATACTGCATGGGATTCATTGGAAGCACCGCCGTTCCCCCGCCCGGATTGAGGGCTGGATTGAAAGCCGCCGAATAGGCGTACGGTGAGTTCATCGCGGCCGCAACGCGACTGCCATAGGGCGAGTACGGATAGCTCGGCGACATCGGACCATACCAAGGATCAATCGACCGCAAGGCATAGTTGCTTCCGTTGAAGTTGCGATTCGCCATCGCTAAATCAGCCGCATTCTGCATCGCACCGCCAGCTTGCTGGGCAGACCCTTGAGCATTCGATTCGAAATATTTTCTCTCGACATCGACGAATTTACTGACTGCTTGGGTCGATTGAACAACCTTGGGCACAACGACTTTGAACTCTTGCTCAACGTATTTGAGTTGCTGAACCGGCTGCGTGGTCACTTGGGTGACTGGCTGATATTGCGTAACCGGAGCGTAAACAACGGTTGGCTGAGCCGGTGTGAACGGGTTCCAATCGTTGGCGAATTGGGTTTGCGGTTGGAGCTGAACATATGGAACGTATTGTGTTTGAGGAACCTGCATATTTTCAGTCACCATATGCGGAACCCAGCGCTTTTCGACTTTTTCTTCGAATTCGGTCCGAGGAGCAGGAACCGATTCATAGGTCATATATCGGTCATACTGCCGGCCATCTCTGGGATCAATAAAGCTTCCCATGAACTGGCTGTTGGGAGGAGCATTCGAATTGGGGGTCACGCCGTGCGTTAGCAACATTTGCCCAAACAAGGAATTCGATGTAGCGCACCAGAACCAAACCGATACAAAAATCGGTGCCAAGAAACAGCGTTTTCGAAAACAGACGATTGAATCTACAATGCACATGTTGTTGATATTCTCGCGAGTCCTATCCTTCTAATCGAAAGACCTGTCCGATCAATCATGGCGACGAACATGAGTTCCAATTTGCTCGGTTCTGACGAAGCCGAAATCCCATCGTGGCTACTCCCTTTGATACGCTGTCCGATTACGAAACAGCGGTTCCAATTGGCTCCGAGCTCGGTAATCGATCGGCTTAAGGAATTAGCGGCGAAAGGACTTTTGCGATCAAAGAATGGAATTAGCGTTTCCGAAATTCCATCGCAAGGCCTACTCACTCCCGATCAGCGCTGGCTCTACCCCATTCGGCGTGGAATACCTAGTTTGATCCCCGATGATGCCATTTCGCTCGAACCTCAGACACCCGTGTAAAGCCAAACGAAACTTTAAGCTCGATTTTTCCTAGTAATGCTAGTAAATCGGCTTGTCGGGGGATTTCTGAAATCAATCGCAAGCCATCGGACCCGCAAGAAAACGGCGTCGACTAGTGAAAAACCGATTAACACGACGCGCAAGCGAGTGGTTGGGCTATCGAAAGCTCAAGAAAGCCACTCGCTTGCGCGTCGTGTTATCAATGCAATTATCCCGTTTGGCAGATTTTGGGGCAGTCGAACTTGGGTTCGATGACATGGATGCGCTGGTTTCTTTCAGAAGATTCTCTAGGATTGGAGTTGTTCGCTTCCCACGGGGCTTTCGAGGAATCTATGCAAAAACCGAGCGTATCCGGCAACGCCACAACCGACCGAGGGTGGCGGCTAGAAAACACCTATGCGCAACTGCCGGAAGCATTTTCGGCCCGCGTGAATCCAGTTCCAGTGCGAGCGCCGAAGTTGGTTGCATTGAACCATCCGCTTGCAAAAAGCCTCGGCCTGAACCTCCATGACTGGGACGAAGAAGCCGTGGCGATCTTTTCGGGAAATCGCCTCCTCGAAGGTTCCGAACCCATTGCCCAGGCCTATGCCGGACATCAATACGGCGGCTTTACTATGCTCGGCGATGGTCGCGCTATCTTGCTTGGCGAACAACGAACTCCATCCGGCCAATTGTTTGATGTTCAATTGAAGGGCTCTGGCCAGACACCTTTCTCACGACGCGGCGATGGTCGAGCCGCCATAGGGCCGATGCTGCGAGAATACATTATCAGCGAAGCCATGTTTCGACTGGGCGTACCCACGACGAGAAGCCTCGCTGTGGTGACGACGGGTGAACCAGTTTATCGCGATTCCACTTTGCCAGGAGCCATTTTAACCCGTATTGCAGCTAGCCATATCCGTGTCGGGACCTTCGAATATTTTGCTGGCCGAGAAGATGTAAACGGACTTCAGGTCTTAGCCGACTACGCAATCGCTCGTCACTATCCCGAAATTGGTAACAAGCCCGAGCGTTACCTGCATCTTCTAAAAGCGGTGATTCAACGCCAAGCCTCGTTGATTGCGCAATGGCAACAAATCGGTTTTGTTCACGGTGTCATGAACACCGACAATGTGGCCATCTCCGGTGAGACGATTGATTATGGACCCTGTGCCTTTATGGATGCCTATGATCCCAATACGGTCTTCAGTTCTATCGACTCGTATGGACGGTACGCTTATGGCAATCAACCCAAAATCGGTCAATGGAATATAGCGCGATTCGCTGAAGCTCTCTTGCCCTTACTTGATTCCGATCGTGAAAAATCAATCGCGATTGCAACGCAAGCCGTCCATACTTTTCCAGATGTATATCAACATTATTGGCTATCAGGGATGCGTCTCAAGCTTGGGCTCATCTCGGAAGAAGACGCGGATCGAGAGCTCATCGAAGCGTTGCTAGCCTGGATGCATCAAACCCAGTCCGACTTTACGAATACGTTTCGAGATCTCTCGACCGAGTCGCTTGCCAACGAGAAAAAGTATCAGGCAGAGGCGTTCCAAGCTTGGTATTCGAAATGGCAAGATCGTCTCGGTCGAAATGCCGTTGCCAAAGCCGACGCCGTCAAGCAAATGCAAGCCATTAACCCGGCCGTTATCCCGCGGAATCATCTCGTTGAAGAGGCTCTCGAAGCAGCGACAGAGCAGGCGGACTATTCGTTTGTAGAGAAGCTGCTTGAAGTTCTTGCAGCCCCGTTTAGCGAGACTTCCGAAGATGGGCGATACCGTACCGCACCCTCGCCGACCGAGCACGTGTACCAGACCTATTGCGGTACTTGAGCAAAAGTCGCCCATTTCACATCGAATTGTGAGCGACTGACTAACAAAGTTTGCCAGGTTTACTCAACCCCTGCGACCCGAACGGCCGATCTAACCGGCAAAGCCCTTTGGTTTTTTTGAATCGTTCAGGGGGATGCTATGCCATCATTTCGAACCGCACTATCCATCATTCATCCAAATTTGTTTCAACGAACGCTCGTACTTGCATTGGCTAGCATCGCCGTCGGCTGTCCCGACTTTTCGTTTGCGCAAACCAGTACCCGTCGAACGAATGCGTCGAAACCTGTCAAAGCGATCCGTTCCGAAGTCGTTTCGGCTAGCTATGAGTCGAATGACGCAACGAACGATGATGGCGAAGTCGACGTCATTGTTCAAGCAAGTTGTCCCAATTGCCAGTCGAACTCCAACTCCGTTCGAACGGCTGCGCCAAGTGTTCGATACAGTCAGCCTGCTGAATCGTTCGTCGAAGAGAGCACATCGGATGGCTGGGATGCGGCCGCGTCGGGTACCATCGATTGCGATGGAGCATGTTCGGGCGGATGCGAGGACCGCATGCATGTCTTAGGCTTCGGCGGTTGCGGCTTTGGTTTCAATCTTGATCCCTGCTCGCCACTGGCCCAACTATCTCGACGACTCTATTTTCGTGCCCAAGCAGCTTCCTTTTGGGGCTCCGGACAGTTTTTGCCAATAATGGTTTCGACGAGTAGCAGCACGACACTTGGTCCGGGGGCTATTGGTCTGTCAACCGACCCCGATCGCCGAAGCTTGTTCGGCGGGAGCCAGGTTGGGTCCGATTCGTCGAATGGAATTCGAGGTGAAATTGGACTTTGGTTTGATGATTGCCAAAGCCGCGGCATGCTCGTCCGCATGTTTGATTCAGGTGACAACGACGTTGGACTGAGTACCAATCAAAATCGTAATTCCGTAATCGTCCTCAATTTTCTTCGAGCGGATCCAACTCGACAGGAATCTACGGTTACGATCGCACAGCCAAATACCGCCGAAGGTTTCGTTAACGCCAATCTATCGTCGAGCACCTACGGGGGAGACATTCTCGCACGAAACAACATTTGTCGCGAC
>JANOAI010000301.1:0-2500 GCA_031411055.1 Pirellulaceae bacterium | reverse complement strand
AATCCCAACGGATCGGGTTTCTCATTGAACCTCGCCAAGGTCAGCGACCCGGGCCGGCTGGACTGGTGCATCGATGCGTTCCTAGCCGAAAGCCAGCGTCCCTTCGTTTTGTTTCTCACTTCCAAACGGATGCTGAGTAATCGGAATGAAACGTTGCTGGACTCACGAGGCTGTCTGGTGATTCCGCTCGATCAATCGCTGTTTCGCAGCGACGATGGTAAGTGGTGCTTGTCCCCATGGGCCCGCGAGCGGTTAGTTGCGTTCCGCGATCGCTTGATGCCACCGGCGAAAACCGTGGCTGGACGATTCCCGACTCCGACGGGCAGCCGCTGGAGCGATGTCGAGATGCGATTCAACGACACGGAAAAGATCAGCGTGACCATTGGCGACCAGCGGCAAGTGTTGACTTACTCGCAACTGGGGCTGGTTGATTCGCGAAGCGGTAAGCCCAGCAAACAGTGGGAGCTGCTTCAGAAGTTTGCGAGAGAGCATGGCATGATGACTTGGCTTTCGCCCGACGCCTGCAGGAAGAATCGTAAGCAGCGTGAACTGCTTAACAAGTCGCTACAACAGTTCTTCGATATCGATGGCGAGCCGATCGAGCTCACCGACGACAGGAAGGGCTGGCGCTGCGTCTTCAAGTTGCATCCCGAAGACTGGGAGCACTCGTTCTCATCATCGAATCAACCAGATCGTCAACAGGGCGAGTGGTGAAATCGTCGTTGCGCCGGCTGCCATAACCAAAACTAAACAACCGCGGGTCGTTCTGTTGTACACGCGGTTGTAGGCGGCCTTTCTGGGATTGGTAAGCCAACCCCAGCCTCTTGGCGCTTTGAGTCCCAAGGGATGCCGAATCGCTCTCACGGACGAACGCGCCGAAATTCTTTTCTTCAGCGATGGTCTGCGAAATCCGAACTTCACGCGGTTTCATCCTCCTTCTCAATCGGGAATTTTGGAAATTTCCCAAAACCCCACTCATGAGATTTCAGCAAATTCCTGATTTCAATTTCCCTGGTTTTCATTGGGTTTGCTGTGATCACGGCTGGGAATTTTCTTCATTTCCCGGCCGTTTTGGGAATTTTCGCCAGTAGCGGACGACAGGTCTGATTCACATCAGAAATCAGCCCGCAAACGAGCGGGCGGGCCTCACAGGCTTTAACTCTCGGACCTGTTGCCTGTGGGGCCTCAAACAGGAGGTCCGTTCATGTACGACAACCATTCTATCAATCTGGCCGATGACAACTTTGTCCGTAGTGTCATCCATCGCCACGTCGGCAAGCTAATCGCCAAGTCCGACTTTACCCAGCAAGACCGTAACGATCTGGTCCAGGAAGTTTACGTTCGGGCCACCAAGAGCCTTCGACTCTACGATCCATCGGTCGGCCATCTCTATCCCTACGTCTGTACCGTTGTGCAACGCCACTTGGCCAACGTCGTTCGCGATCGCTCTGTGGCCAAACGAGCGACCGCCGGCCGCGTCAGTCTGAGCAAGACGGTCCGTGGCGATGACGGTGGGCAAGTGGAAATGTCTCAGACGTTACACGATCAGGACCAAGATCGACGGCTTGGTCGTGCGCGTCGGCTCGGTGAAGAAGAACTCAACGACCTACGCATGGACCTCGCAACGTTCATGTCGAAGTTGCCGGAGAAGTTCCAAGACGTTCTTCGTCGTCGCCAAACCCACTCGATCACCGAGATTTCTCGCGATCTCGGCATCCCTCGCACCACGCTCAACGACTGGATGCTGCAGATCCGCAAGCTCTTCGAAGAAGCAGGATTCGACAGATATCTGGAATCGTGACCGTCAATTCGACCGGCCTCCGGGTATTCCAACAGATAGAGAGAGCAAGTTTCAACCAACACAAGTCATCAATCCAAAAGGACAACCATTCAATGACCGCACCCATGGATATCGAACAGCGCGTCACCGTCTCGCTTTCCCTGCAACGTTACCTGCGAGCCGTCGAACGTTTCGAAGCCGCCTCAAACGAGTTCAACGAAGCCTGTCAGACGATCCGCCAGACACTTCCGCGAGAAAGCCGTTTCGTCGCCAACATCTCGCACCAGCACTATCTGGTGACCAGCGACAACGAAGGCAACTTCGAGGTCGAGTCAGTCGACACGGTTTGATTCGCAACCTGTCATCCCCCTCTTCGACCTCCTCGCTGAAAGATCCGCAGGCGATGTCAACACGACCTTTACCCCATGAACCCGGTGATCGGAAGTGCCTGAAGTGCAACGAAACATTTCGTTCCAAGAGTGCAGCCAACCGCATTTGCAAGAAGTGCTCGCAGGTCAATGCGTCACTGAAAGTAAGTGAGGCACAGCTCGCTCGCGAACGAGGCGCGAAACGCCTCAACGGCAATCTGATCGAAGAACAAGACACCTACGAGATGAACTTCTTGTAAGTCGCCAATCCAAAAAAACGCACCCAATTTATCAGTTCGAAAGTTTTATGTCTCAAGCAACTCTAACCCCCGACACGAGCGACAAGAACGTG
>JANOAI010000300.1:0-2828 GCA_031411055.1 Pirellulaceae bacterium | reverse complement strand
TGTTTACCTTTGGCTTGATTGGCGGCCAGCTTCGACAAGGCGTGGCAATACTCATCACTCTTGGGTATCGGATCTTGACCAGAAACGAGAGGCGGAAAAGGAAGACTGGCTATGTCATCGGGCAGATTGTTGATTCGCTTGTGCGAGTCACCAATTGCATTGTGCCATTGATTTTTGACGATTTCGAGTGAATCGTTCTTTTCCGCAACCTGTATTTCCAAAACGGGCATGCCGCGTTGAACGGCTCGTTGCATTAGTTCTCGAGTGCCACCCTTTTTACCCACCGAATCGGCTCGCAACAAACAAATGATCGCATCGCTGACCCGCATGATCTCGACATTCGTCTCTTCGAATCGTGAGACGCGATCAGAGGATATACCAACAACGCGTTCTTGAATAATGTGTCCAGATTCCAGCAAAGCCTCAGATTCGGCCCGTTGCCGAGGAGTGAAATCAGCGTGGGGATGAGACTCGACTGCTCCGAAAAACGTTTGGCGATGGTCTGGAAGAAAAACTCTCTGTGGAATCGACTGCTTCTTACAGACTTTAGAGAAGATCGTATCACCGCCGCAAGCGATCTGCGAAATTCCAACCAGAAACTGATTATCGTCAAGTTGAAGCTCGTGGTGCAGCTTTGCAATTCGACGTTCAAGCCATTCCTCGACCTCATTGCATAACTTCAACGCTTTGGGCTCATCCGCCAAAACGCCATCGAACAACTGTCGCGAACCGCTAAAGCCAAGTTGAACAACTGAGGGGAGCGTCTGCTTCCGTGAGGTTCGCTCGTTGATCTGAGTTTTGGTCATGCAGTTTACCTTGGGACTTACTTGTCACGTGGAGGATGACTCCTCCGGCAACAGGAACCATTTGCGGCTCCTGTTTTCACGTACTCAACCTAATTCGAGGAGCAGCGACTGGACGTTGGCTTGTAACAAAGGAAGCTGCTCTTCTGGAGTCGACGCATCGATATCATGAATGTTCCAATACTCAACACGCTCCGCAAAGCGATTAAAACGCTTTTCAATGAGCGGCAGATGTTCTTCTCGCTTGATTGCAATGATGCGTGTCGCCAATTCGAAATCTCGGTCCGTCGCATCCTTCGGAGTTCGAACAGGATCAAATGGGATTGAGTTTTGGGCTAGATAAACCGAAGTATATTTAGAAATCGTGCTCGGAATCGATTCCGGAAGTGCCAGTCCGGATGAATCAGCTCGCCAATCGAGATTCGAAAGCGAGGCTTGCCAATTGAAATAGATTTCCGCAAACCGACTTCGGTAGTAATTCCATGTACATAGAAAAAGGACCTGTTTTCTAGAGTTGTCGTTGCTTTGGTGTTCCATATTGCTCAGCATACCTTTGGCTTTCTATTGTCTAGTTTTTGAGCGATCCCGGCGAGTTGTCAACAGGTATGGAGGTATGGCTTGCATTCAGTATCCGATGGGGATCCCTCTTTGAATTGAGTCGAATCTCATTCAACGGATTGAAAATCGGATGTGACGCAGTCTCACAAAGTCACTTATAATCATGGATATTCGCCTCAGCAGGAGCGTGTCATCACGGCCGAGGGACTTGATTTACGCGGTAGCCCGACACGATTTTGCAGCTATCGTTTGCAAAAAGGAGCCAAGGTTGGCGAAGCCGGAATGGAAATGGTCTGTCCCACCATTGCGGTTCGCAGTATTCGACAAGTCGTTGCACGCCCAATTTATCAACGCCGATCAAGTTTTGATGAGTTATGGCGGATACATCGTGATGTGGAATCTTAAGGACAGAAGGGCCGAGTATATCGTTCCATCGGAATCAAATGAGTTGACCCTCAGTCCCGGGCGTAGATACCTTTGCATTAATCCGCTCTTCCATGCATTCCTAATCGATATTCAAACGGGAGGTGTGGTGGCGGGCTTTCGACACCAAAATTGGGCTCGCTTTTCACGGGATAGCCAATGCATCGTTGTGGATGATTACCCGCTCGCCGCTTATCCCATCCTCTCGTGTATTGAACCATGCCACTTGTTCATAAGCCGGCTTGTCAGTTCGTCATTGCTTGTAAGCATTGAGCCTGAGGCGCTAGCCGATTTTATGCGAAACGGAATGTCGAGTACGGAGAGTCAAGGTGATCTAACTTTCCATTAATCCATTAAATCGAAGACCGCCTCCGGCTTTCGGTAGCGAGCGCTTGCCTACCGTCTTCATTTGCCAGACACGCCTTTCTTCGTTCAGCGAAAGCGATCGAAGTTTATAGAATTTTGGTCATAACCTCACCGCTTCGGCTAAATACAAGCAGCGATGATCGAAGGGAGTCGCGATTGATCCTATTTGATTGACGTAACGGAACGGCGTCGATCGCTTGAACCATTACCCAAAAAGCCAACTTTGCGTGACGCGTTACCGAATATCCATGGCTATGATGTGTCTGTGCTCCGTTGATTTCTATGTCTCTACCCTCACACAATCTTTTACCTTTGAAGAGCGATGGTCAAGGGTTGCAACGCATAGGACTAATAAATGATTATTAAACAACACCTTCTGTTTCTCTCAGCCGCCGTTGCGTTTTCAAGCGGTCCCGTCACCTTAGCGCATGAAGGGCACTCGCACGGCCCTCAAGATCCTGCTGTTCGGGCTTGGATATTCAGTGATACCGGTGCCCATATCCACGGCGCTTACGTCGCGTCGCGGGATGGGACTGTTCAAATCCGCCGTGAAGATGGAACGGTGGTTCCGCTTGAAATTGCAAAGCTGACCGAGGCCGATCGCCAGTGGATCGAGCGACGAGCAACGGAGATTCGAACGTTGAACGAACGGTCGCGAGTCGTCTTTGTTGCAGCACC
>JANOAI010000299.1:0-11568 GCA_031411055.1 Pirellulaceae bacterium | reverse complement strand
TGCGCACTGATCGCGACGCTTGGCTCATGGAAAAGAATGCTGAACAAGACAGAATCATTAGTATTGCTCTCTGGCGAGCCGATTCATTTCTTGCTCCGATTGTGACAAAGTTCGCCTCGTTGCCGTTGGATTCTTTCATCGGTGACCGCAACTTTATGTTTCGACAAGCAATGCCCGTCGCGAACGAGGCTTTTGTTCGATCACGCTTTCATTTCCCCGAAGCTGCTGCAACGCCAATCGAAAATCCATCTAAAATCGCGTTAACAATACAAAATGATCCGAATTTTATTCGTACCGATTTAGAGCAATCAGTGAATTCCAAAGCCGAATGGAGCAAGCTATTCAGTCAACTACCTACGGAAACGTTGCCAAGCCGGGAACAGTTGACTGCGATGAATCTTCCTGGTGTTTCTGTTAATAGCGGCCTAACTTTGAACGGTGCTTTCGTGGGCAACAACGCGAGTACGCCGAATACTGCAAACGATCTTCAGAGTCGCAACCTAACGCTTCAAAACGCGCAAGTTCAGATCAGCCAGGGTCAAGCATTCCTACAGCAGACGGTGCCTCAAGCGACTTTTTCAGGCAGCATTGAACTGCGAGGAAATCATCGACTCACGGAGGTCAGCAAAATTGGTATTTCGAAACCGATTTGGCATCAAGCGAGACTGCTGATTGCGCGCACCGTTCAAAAAGAGGGAAGTCTTGCCATTCAAGGAACCGAACTTGACTGGCCAACACTGCGCTCTGAATTGAACACCCAGATTCAAAATCTTTTGCCCGAGGCTGAGTTTGAACCAACTTTCGATGTCGAAAACGACAACCATCTCTTAGCGGCGCTTCCTGTTCGAATTGTAGTACCCTCACTTCAGGACGACGGATTCCGTTGGTCGCCGCTCATGATTGCAGTGGCCGGTGGCTGGGCGGCCATGCTATTTTTGAGCGGTGGCTTGTTAGCGATCAGCCTCAATTCGTTGCGGTTCGCGGATAAGCGATCTTCGTTTGTAAACTCGGTAACACACGAATTGCGAACACCGTTGACAACTTTTAAGATGTATAGCGAGCTCCTTTCACGAGGGATGGTTGACGAAGAGTCTCGGCAAACCTATCTCCAAACCCTTTGTAGCGAATCCAATCGACTGTGCCATCTGATAGACAACGTGCTCACCTACGCGAGATTGGAGAAAGGCAGCGAATCGCGCACGAAAGAAACGCTGACCGTGGAACGCATCATGAACCGAATTGTTCCGCGACTAACTGAAAGAGCGGCACTCGATTCGATGTCATTGGAATTGCGGCTGGATGAAAGCACTGCCAAGGAGTCCATGCATGTGGATATGCCTAGTCTTGAGCAGATACTTTACAATCTCATTGACAACGCGAGCAAATACGCCAGTCAATCGGCAGACAAAGCGATTCAACTTATCGTTTCCAAAATGGGAAACGAAATATTGTTTCGCGTCGTCGATGCTGGACCGGGAATTTCCCGAAAGCAAAAGGCCATTCTTTTCAGACCATTCTCAAAATCGGCCGAAGAAGCCGCCGATAGTAAACCCGGTGTCGGACTTGGCCTATCGCTTTCTGCTCGACTGGCCAAGCAATCGGCCGGTCAACTCAAGCATGTCCCAACGACCACGGGCTGCACGATGGAACTTCGCCTGCCGGTGTAGGGTGATGCATACCTAGCCAGACGACGTACGCTTGGAAAGTCGAACTCTCAAGCCATTCTGCGGGTGCATCGTTAGCTTTGCCGCCATGACATGTCGATCACTGTCATCGACAATAACACGGAAACGTTTCGCGATCGACGAAACGATGACGAGCAATTCGAGTATTGCAAAGTTGATTCCTATACAAATTCGTGGTCCACCTCCAAATGGCACGTAGGCATAGGTAGTTCGCTTGTTCTCTTCTCGATCAGGTTCAAAGCGTTCGGGGATGAATGAATTGGCAGCCTTCCAAAAATCGGGATGTCGATGAAGTGAATAGCGACTAAAAACGACCATCGAGCCTTTCGGAATCTTGGCACCGCCAAGTTCTATATCGGACATTACATTTCGATTTTCGAACCAGAACGGTGGATGCAATCGCATCGTTTCATCGAGGAGCATTTTCGTGATGCGTAGCTGAGGTAGGGCCGAAAGCGTCAACGGTTGGTTTCCAAGAACGGTAGCCAGTTCTTGATGTAATCGCGTCTCGAGCGCGGGATTTTGACTCATCTCGTACCAAAGCCAAGTCAATGCGCTCGAAGCGGTTTCATGCCCTCCAATGATCATACCAAGCACCTCTTCGGCGACTTCGACGTCGGTCATCGATTCACCGGTGTCTTCATCCTTAGCTGCCAGCAGAATACTTAGTAAATCATCCTGCGCCGTGTCGGCATTCCGTTCGTCAATCATCTGCTTGATAAACGAATGAAATTCACGAAGCGTTCGCTTCAGTCGAAAATTGGGCAACGATGGGAACCAGAAACTACGAATGATTGGCAAAGGTGGCTTGGCGCTATATTGATTGATCGTTTTGGTCCAGTACTCAATTTTTTCTGACGCGCTATCAAATCCATTCTGAAAGAGAGCCCGTCCTGCAATTTCGAGCGTCACGCGGTTCATTTCGGAAGCACAATTGAAGATCTGGTTTTCGCGATGCATTCCTTCCCACCGGTCAAGCATCGCTTCGACTGAAGTAACCATGGATTCGAAGTAACGTTTTACTGTGAGCGGGCCGAACATAGGCTGTAATAGCTTACGATGCCGCTTCCATCGATTGTCTTCGGCAACGACCAATCCATTGCCAAAGACATTTCGAAAACGGTTGTAGATAACGCTGTTTTTGTCAAAGGTGGAATTTGTTTCTTGCAGGACTTGTTTGACTAAAGCTGGATGGTTTACCAAGTAAAAATCGAACAGTCCTCGATAGTGAACAAATTCGCCAAACTCTTGCGACAGCATCTCAAAAAAGTAAGCTGGATTGCCAATGAGCTTCCATTGCTTATAGAAACGGGGGCATTGTTTGAGTTCCCGATCAAATACCAACGGATTTCGGTCCATCAGGCATGACCTCGAAATAGGGATCTGAACTGACGTAAGCCACGATAACACCAATCAACTGGCTTCAAGCATAGCAAGAGGAACACGAGAATCTTAGGCATGTAGATTGGCGTCTGTACATAACAAGCTCGGGCAGTAGCATTTTCAGCCCAATACTGAAGTGTTGAGGCAGGTGCGACTTGCGTTCGCCACCATTCTCGCCATGAACCAAGTTTCTTTCGCGAGGGAAAGACGCCCATCCATCGAGCCATCCGGTCGCAATAGGGTATCATCTCAACGGGATAGATCGTTTCCAAATACAGTTTAGGAAACCGAGCCAGATTGGTTCGCTTGTCGACTTCATGGAGGCCCGCAATATTCGTTGGACGTTCGATTTTCTGACTTAGTATTTTGGTAACCAAACGAGCCTGCATTTCGCTCATGGTAGGGATGTTTCCCAGAATGGGTCGCGCAAAACCGACCAGAAAAATATCTGGATACTCGACGTGGCAGCACCCCAAATAGAAATCGCCAATTCGAAGCGTGTTGCACGAAACAGCTTCCAGCGTCGAGCGATAGCCAATGGATGGGAAAACCATCGTCGCATTGACTTCAATCAACTCCTCGTTTTCAAACGAGCGACAATATTGGAAGCTCGGATCTACGGTTGGGCCAACGATTGTCAGTTCGCCACGGGCCACCGTGTGGAGAAAATCATCGCTCTTATTGTGAAACATGTTGAAAAGCTCATCTTTAGACTTTGCGGTCAAAAGATGGGCCCATTTTTTGCGAATGGCGATCTGCTCGTTTGCGTTGCATTCCAAATTAACGCTTTGATGCGCATCGGACTTTCGAGGGAACCAACTCTCCATGCGTTCTTGGTAAAGAATTCGGAATCGGACGAATCGTTCTCCAATCCAATTTCGCACATCCTCATGGATCGAAAGCATCAAACGATTGCGTAGAAAGTCGGAGGGAACGCCCCGAATCGGATGGTAACGCGGACTCACGCGAATGCCGGTTCGCAACGAGAGAAAGACGTTGTTATTGAGCTTCGGTCGAGCGAGCCGAACGGCATAGTCGACGGCCGACTCGCCACCCCCAATAACAACCACTCGTTGATTTTTGATCGTTAACTCCTCATCGCTCTGGCTTAGCTGCGACAAACTGGCAATCGGCAAGGTCGATTCAATTTCCCTTGGCACGGCAGCCAGACCCGTGCAGATGATTACCGCGTCGAAATGTTGGAGCTCCGGTTCTGATCCTTCCAAGGTCATATTCTTGACGAGGAGTTTCCAGCCCGATCCAAGGTCGGACCTTATGATACGCTCAACGGCATGCTGAAATCGAACGTGCTTGCGCAAAGCAAACTTCTCAGCGAACTGAGTGAGGTAATCGCCGTAATCGCCATCGCGAAAAAACTCGGCTCGACTTTGACCTCCGTCGTCCTTGCAGTCTCCAGTGAATATCGGGAAACTCGAAAACTGTGTCGTATATTTGGTCGAGGTTGATACGAAACCGGGATAGGGCTTTCCCCATCGACCAATAATGTTCTGAGACTTTTCGAAGCATATGAGCTCCCAATCGTTTAACGCCTCAAGTGCGTGCTTCAAGCTAATCAAGCCGCTGCTTCCGCAACCAACAATTGCAAGACGCTTTTTGAATGTCTCACTCATCCTTGGACCGCAGTAAGGCTCAGCATGACAAAATTGAACTGCCCCGACTCGGGAACAAACAGGAGCAAACGCTCGCCCTGACGGAGCGAATGCGATTTCAAAAATCCATCAAGCATGATGTAGATACTGGCCGCGCCGGTATTGCCAGCTGTAGCAAGATTCGTCCAATACGGAACGGGCTGGTTTGGATTTATCGATAGCTCCGAAAGTATTCGCTCCATTTTGCGACGGAAAAAAAATGAGGAGAGATGTGGCAGTACGATACGATAGTTATCCAATCGCTCTCCGTTGTGCGACAATGCCGCGTCCGCAAATCTTCGACCAAGCGGAAATAAATACTTCGATAAAATAGACACATCCTGTGAGAGAAGGCGATTGCTGTTGACTAGCCTCATGCAAAGTGGAGCTTCATTCGCGAACGACATCGAATGGCTCCAATCGATCTTCAAATTCATTTGATTGGGACGTGGATTGCTCTCCAAGAGAAACGCGCCTGCCCCATCGGAAAGCATGAACCGTAAAAAAACCGACATGAACCACTGACTGTTTCGTACTTGAACGTGCTCCGAGCGATCGTCGATTGGACATATAACGCTCGATTTTAGGATTTCCGAAGCATGCTCAGCGCCCACGCAAATTGCGGCCTCATGAGCCCCACTTTCGATTGCACGAACACCCGACACAACGGCCGCAGCCGCTGAGGTACAGACACCGGAATACGATGCAATTTCGACTGGCGTCTTTAACCACCCTCGTTCTTGTGCTCGGTGATGGACAATCGAAGCAATCCCAGGAGCCGAGTTAGGTGCATAGGTAGTCCCGGCGGCTAGACAGGTCACTTGTTTGGAAGGTAATCCTTTTTGAAAACAGTCGTCGATGGCTAGAGTTGCCAAATCGTATACATCGCGAGTCGGCTGTTGATATTCATCCTGAGCGTAGTATCGGGAGACAATCCCATTCATACCCAAAACTTGCTGCTTAACGTCCGCCTCGTTCGGAAGTGAACCTAAGAATCGTTCTATCCCTTCATTCGATACCGCTTCGCCCGGTAGAAATGCTCCGGTCTGGGTAATGAAACAACTCATGGCAAGTTTGACCCGCTGGTGACCAGAGCCGGTCGATTCCGCAATAATTCATAAATTACTTCATCAAAGACAATATGGTAGTAAAGATATTGGCTCGGATTGGAGAAAAATGCGCTGCTGTTGTAGTGCCCACGGTTGCTGACTTCCTGCATAAAAAAATCGAGGTCAATCTGAACAGTCGTATCGCCAGCATAGATTTGTTTCATACACCAAAGCAGGACTGAGTCTGATCCGAACGAATTGAGTGCGTTGATAGTGGTCTTTAGATCGCCGAAAATGGTTATCGTTGTCACGATCAAAAGAACAATGTTGGTGGCACCTAGTATTTGCCAAGAGTGTTTGCGATTTTCGTCAAGTGCAGCTTTACTCAGAATCGTATGATCTTCGGGACGATTGGATCGGATGTAATCAAGATTCGCGAGAAAATTTTGCTTGTCGAATCGTTCCACCAATTCGTAAGACAGTAGATCATGGCCGACCGTGAGATTGTTCCTGACCACGGTTTCGAGATTCTCAACCCCGAAATCGCCATAGATACCGTTTAGTTTGCGAGACGAATCCGGTGGATTCAATCCTTTACGAAGCAGGATATGGCGATAAAGCAGCGGCTCGATTTGTACGTGGCGCAACATCAACTCAGCAGCCTCGTAGCGAGCCAAGTATTTCATCCCCAGCGACATAAAAAAGTCGATACAATACGACTCGAATCCATAGGGTTGTCGATGAATAACAAACTTGATCGGAAAGCTAATCGTCCGAACAAAGAAATAAGCAACGAGCAAAAGCGGACGCAATAGAATATAGTCAAGTCGATTTTTTTCGTCGGCAAAGAGGTGGTTTACGTAGTCCGTGATATATGGAAAACGATGCATTTCAGAAACCGTTTTGTCGTGCCAAGAAGCCCCGCTACCAGCAAAGTGTGTCCCGCAAGAAACCTATTTTACCACAGCTGGCTCATCGCCACGAGATCGAAAAAACATGATACGAAAGCGAATTCTGGTCCTACTCCTCGTCTTCCAAGTATACCGCTTTGTGTCGGTCGTGCATTCGGAAGATTGGGTTCAATGGCGTGGACCAACAGCCGACGGTATTGCTGGAAAAAAAGCACAGCCACCGCTTCACTGGGATGCGAACACGAATATTGAATGGATTGCTAATTTAGTGGGTGAAGGGTCTACAACGCCGATCGTGGTAGGCGATCAGGTCTTTGTTTTGGCGGCCGAACAGACGCAACGCAAAAGCCCGACAGCCGTGGTCAATGATGAACGGGCCAAAACCGTCCCCGACGAATTCTACTATCGATTTTCGGTAACCAGCCTTGATCGGTATTCCGGTAAAACGCGTTGGCAAAAAATTGCGACGGAACAAGTCCCGCATGAAGGTCGACATCCGACGAATACCTATGCAGCCGGTTCTCCTACGACAGATGGCGAACGGCTTTACGTTTCCTTTGGCTCGCGCGGAATATTTTGCTTTTCTTTGAATGGGAAACTCGTTTGGGAAATCGATCTTGGCGACATGCGTACACGTTTTGGTTGGGGTGAAGCGGTGACGCCGGTCTTGGCAGGGGATTTATTGATCGTCAATTGGGATCAAGAAGAAGGCTCGTTCATCGTTGCACTCGATAAACGGACCGGCAAGACCGTTTGGAAAACAGAACGTCCCGAAGAAGTGAGTTCTTGGAATACTCCCATGGTCACGGAGTTTGAGGGGAAGTTGCTATTGATCGTCAACGGGACAGGTCGAGCCAAAGCTTACGATGCAAAAACGGGCGAAGTGCGTTGGGAGTGTGGCGGCCAGACCACTAACGCGATTCCATCGCCTATCCGTTTCCAAGACATAGCCATCATCATGAGTGGCTATCGCGGTAATTATGCCTGTGCCATCCCGCTCAATTCGAAAGGCGATATCACCGATAAAGGATTGGTCCGATGGCAACACAAACAAGGAACGCCCTACGTTCCCTCACCGATTATCAGTGGCGAACGGCTCTTTTTTACAGCTGGAAATACCGATGTTTTGAGCTGCATCCATGCGCAAACGGGGAACGTGCTCTTAGAACGCCGACGTCTAGAAGATATCAAATCGTTCTATGCATCGCCGATGCTTGCCAATGGCCATCTTTATTTTACCGGTCGTGAGGGTACAACCGTTATTCTTCGAGACGATGAGAAACTCGAAGTTGTCGCTGTGAATACATTGAACGATACGATCGACGCTTCACCGGTGGCTGTCGACGATCAGCTCTTCCTCCGAAGTTGGACGAAGCTTTACTGCATTCGAAAGAAATCATCGAACTCCCAACCGCCGCTCAGTCGTTCGGAAAGCAAAGCTACTTCTGAAAAGAAAGCTTCATTTAGGCAAATCGATTTGGAAACCACGGCTGAGACTTCCGCAAATGTCAGTCTCGGAGATTTGGATCAGGATGGCGATTTGGATATTGTTTTAGCCAAGGGAAGACACTGGCCTCTGCACAATCGAATCCTTCTGAACGACGGCAAAGCTGGGTTTTCCGACGCTAAGAATCTGGGTGACCAGCCTGATCGAACGTATTCAGCGGCCCTTGCGGATTTGGATAAAGACGGGGATCTCGATGTTTTGATTAGCAACGATAGTCCTGATATGAAGCGAGTCTATCTCAACGACGGGAAGGGGAATTTCAAGGGAGGTTTGAGTTGGGGAGAAGCTAGCTGGAATACTCGCAATGCTTGTCTTGCAGACCTCAACGGCGATGGCTTCCCAGATCTGATTGCAGCCAATCGGAAGAGTGTAAGCTTTGCATGCCTCAATGACGGACAGGGGGGATTTTCCAAGAGTCGGTGCACTGAAATTCCATTCGAATCCGCATCTACGATTGTCCCGGCGGATTTCAACGGAGATGGTTTGATCGATTTGGCTATTCCGCATCGAGATGGCGGACAGAGTCGCATCTACTTCAATGATGGGACGATGACGTTCACCCATTCGTCCCCATTTGGGCCAGCCGAAACCGCGACGCGAGCCGCCGCGTCTGGGGATTTCAATGGCGATGGGCGGATCGATATCGTGGTCGGCGACGAACGCCAAGGGGCGATCATTTTTTTTAATAACGGGCGCGGTAGTTTCAAGCTCGTCACTCCGTTCGGAAACCGCAAACGAATTCCCTACTCGATGGCTGTCGGTGACATCAATCGCGACCACAACGCAGACCTAGTGATTGGCTATGCGTCGGGCGTCAGCTCGATTTACCTTAATGACGGCACAGGACGCAACTTCGACGAGGTACCGTTTGGCGATGGGAAAGGAGCCGTGTATGGAATTGCTTTGGGCGATCTCAATAACGATGGCCAGATCGATATTGCCGTGGGCCGAAGTGACGCCACGAATGCTATTTTTCTTAATACTACCTTGAATGCCAATCATAGTACTCCGTAAACGATCCGGTTTTCCCAAAACGGGATCCATTCCAATTCATCCAGATGCGAATTTGAACATTGAATTACTTTGCCCATGCGATTCGCTTTCTCGACCAACCGTACTTTGTGGCCGGTACTGCGATGCCCGACTGGATTCGTTTGCTCGATCGCGCTCGAGTGAGCTCTAAATCAACGCAGCGTTTCATCGAGGACTGCACGAGCGAACTGTCCGTCGAACAGCGTGCCATTTGCGATGGCGTATTACAACATCACGCGGACGACGATTGGTTTCACAGTAACGCCGTCTTTATGTCGCTGAATCTCGAGTTCGCGCGGATCTTACGTGAACAACTGAAAGATGACCCATCGAACCTTGAAGCCAACGGCTCCATGCGATCGCATTTCGTCGCCCACGTAGCGATCGAGCTGTTACTCGATGGATACTTGATCGAGCAAGAACCTGGTCGCATTGCCGAGTACTACCGCGTCGTGGAGCAACTTGACTATTCGACGGTGGTTGCGACGGTCGAAAGAATTGCGAAACGCCCGCTCGAAAAGCTACCAACCCTGATCCGCCGCTTCGCAGTCGAACGGTTTCTTTACGATTATCTCAATGATCGGCGGCTCCTTCGACGTTTGAATCAAGTCATGCGCCGGGTATCACTACCACAGCTCCCGGAGACGACAATCGACTGGTTGCGCGAGATACGGGCAAGAATCTACGAGCAAGCGCCTACGTTACTTTGGGATGTTTCGGAGATTTAGAGAGCTCCTGCGATAAAATAGGGGGTCGAATCACGGAAATGCTCGGCTGCAAGCGTCTTTCAAAGCCATGCTTCGTTAAAGTCGACTCAAGCCACAAGGTTTACCCAGTCGATACCTTTGGATAGAAGTCCGTTTCGGGCGTGAGTCTGGAATGACAGCCATTCTAAAGTGAGACAATGGTAAATCCATCGAACGATTTTGATAACCTCGACCCAGAAGGAGGCGGTTTTTCCGGTGCCCTTCGGCGAACGATTCTTCGCTGGGGCGACATCGTAATCGAGTCGGTCGGAACGTTAGGAGATGTTGTCCTGTTTGGCTGGAGTGTCATGAAATGGCTCGTTACAAAGAGGCCGAGTCCGGAAACATTAATTCCGAATTTCTACGCGGTCGGCGTTCTTAGCCTTCCGGTGGTAGCCTTGACGGGAACCTTCATTGGGATGGTTCTCGCCAATCAGAGTTACTATCAGTTCAAAGCCATTGGAATGGAGTCCAAGCTTGGCGGTGTGATCAACATGTCGCTGGTTCGAGAGCTTGGCCCTGTTTTGGCTGCAACGATGCTGGCAGGTCGCGTCGGGAGTTCGATGGCCGCGGTTCTCGGAACAATGCGTGTCACCGAACAGGTAGATGCACTGATTAGCATGGGTGCCAATCCGATTCACTATCTAGTCGTACCGCGATTTTTGGCTTGTCTCATGCTCATACCGGCGTTAACAGTCATGGCCGATTTTATGGGGATTCTCGGCGGCTACTTTTTCTCAGTCGTTTTACTTGGCATCGACCATTCGCAGTACCTTCGAAATAGCCGAGAGTTTGTGGGCGGATTTGACTTTTTCACTGGCGTCTTTAAGAGTCTCTTTTTCGGGGCCACGATCGCGGTGGTCAGTTGTTTTCGAGGGTTTCATTGCCAACCTGGTGCAGAAGGAGTTGGAAAGGCGGCGACCGAAGCTTTCGTTCTCAGCTTCGTGTTGATCCTTATGCTCGATTTACTTCTCAATATTTTATTAGATGCAGTTTACTATTCGCTTTGGCCGCGGGGAGCGAAACTATTCTGATGAATCCAGCCATTGTCGACAAGAAAATCGAGACGAAATCGGAGGCCGAGCGTCCATTGGTCGAGACTCGAAATGTCTCGATGATTTTTGGCAAGCAAACGATCCTCGATCGAATAAGCATCACCATTCCTCGTGGCCAAACCGTGGCCGTGATTGGCGAAAGCGGTTGTGGCAAGACGATGCTTTTGAAACTGCTGTGTGGACTGATGAAACCAACCATTGGTCAGATTCTGTTCGACGGTATCGACATGCATAGTTTGAACGATGTCGACCTAACGAAGATGCGTCGCCGATTTGGTTTTGTGTTTCAGAATGCGGCCCTTTTTGACAGTCTGACTATCGGTGACAATGTCGCGTTTCCGCTGCGACAACATGGTAGCGTCGAAGGTAATGCCGAGAAGCGACTCATTTTGGATCGACTTGCAGAAGTTGGCCTGCCGGATCTCGTCTTTCATAAACGTCCCGCTCAACTTTCTGGTGGGATGCGAAAGCGTGTCGGCTTGGCACGAGCCTTAATTCTCGAGCCCGATCTCGTACTTTACGACGAGCCAACAACCGGACTCGATCCCATC
>JANOAI010000298.1:0-7186 GCA_031411055.1 Pirellulaceae bacterium | reverse complement strand
GATTCGACAACCTTATATTCCGCCGACTCGTAGGCAGCTCTTGCCATAGTATTCCAAGCGAAAATGCCAGCTAAAATGAAGATCACCGTTACTGAGAGGTAAATCATTGTCTTGCGTTTCATTCGTTTTGCCTACAAGTACACGAACCAAGATGCGATCCAAAATCGAATTGCATGTAGGGTTACTGTAGTAAGTCGCCTAGCGGCCAGCTTCACAACTTTACAATGCCACGCACAACCTTGAAGCCGCCAATGATTGTCGAACCACCGTATTCTTTCGCCAAACGCAGGAGGGCTTTGTGAAACCCACAGTTGGGAAAGGTTGATTCGACTTGGGCAATTGCAGACCTGCTCATGCCCTTTCGGACCCAGCCCTGTGTGGCATCGATCCAATCAGCCTTGCGGCAGGCCTCGATTACGTCCTGATACCCTCCCTTGTACCTCAACAACTTGTGATGCCAATGAATTGCGCCTCCTCGGACTCAGGAATGGATCCGCCAAGGCACCTGCTGCGATTCCCACCGTATAGCATACAAGATCGCTCCACAGAAAACCAAAACCTAATACCAGCCCACCCAACGTCGTGCTTCGGATGCCATCGATCCAGGGCGCGTGGTACAGTTGGCTGACCTCGACCGCGAATGCAAGAACCAGCGAGATTGTGCATCGCTGAAAAAGAGGACGACCAGCAAGGACAAAACTCACAACCAGAAACAACATCAACGCCCACAATGAATCGCCGAGGTATTCACCGATGAACGATGGCAGATGCGTACGGTATCTTCGTGAAGCCAAGCCTGCAAACACAACGACGATCGCTGAAAAAACATAAACCACTCTTCGATTCACTGATTGTCCCCCAGCGGCAACTTAGTAGCCCAGCTTTAATTCTTGAGCTTGTGCAGTCAGTTCGTGCAGCACCGATAAACGGGCGTCTGTCAGTCGTAATCGAACCAGTAGGTCATTGATCGCATCTCGACCTGATGGCATTTCCGGCAAGGTCGATTCTTCGTATGCCCGTTCCAACTCTTTGGTTAATCGCTCATACTCACCTCGATAAAAATCCATGTCAGCAGCATCGAGGACACCTTTCTCATCGCCTGTTCGTTTCCGATGGACCAATTCATCGATGTAGCTCAACTTCGCCGATTCATTCAGAATGCACAAGTTCGCCTGAATCTCACCCGTTTTCATCAAGTGAATACCGGTTAGCAAGACCCGAAATGTGTACAGCAGCGGTTTAACTCGCGGTGGCGATTCTTTCTCAAAGAGTTTCCATTGTGTTGCTGCGAAGCCGAGATAATGATGCGCATGATGGCGTGTGATGACACTTGGCGCAATCGCTTTCAGCTCTTCATGCTCCGGTGTCGTGAACACGACGAGCGGAGATAGAAGTTGTTCCAACACGTAGCCATTCCGCTTGAGCATCAGGCCGAAGAACTTCGCTGCATCATGTGTTACGAGGTCAATCTCCAGGCCGTCATAGATACCTTCTTTCTCGAC
Source organism: Pirellulaceae bacterium (assembly GCA_031411055.1). Lineage (GTDB taxonomy): Bacteria > Planctomycetota > Planctomycetia > Pirellulales > Pirellulaceae > JAIYDQ01. Next base: position 5,684 of record JANOAI010000298.1, on the reverse strand, counting down.
CGTCTGTTGGCCTTCGTCCAGGCTCAGAACCGTGCTGAGCGGAAGTAAATGAACACCACGCAAATCGAAGTCCGAATCGGGCGATGGAAATCCATACAAATGGGCGCCGCTGATCGTGGCAAACACCAGTGGAAACGGATGCGACTTCACATGAGTCATCATCTTTTCATATTCAATCATGGTAATTCCTTCTGCATAGCGAGTTTTCTGGCGTGGATCAAGAACGCATTGACTCGTTCATAGTCGGGGCGATCCGGTAAAGTAGTCTGCTGAAACGCCTGTTCGAATTCGACTTGTAGTCGCTTGCGCCATGCGTCAGTTTCTTCGAATGGAACTTCGCCTCGTTTAATCTCAAGCAACTGTTCTCGCTGCTGGCCCACTTCAACAGTGACCTTGCCTTCGCGGAGCACATCGATTCCTGAGATCAACAATCGGATCAGGTGCATCACGTGCTTCCACTTGACTCGCCCCTGATTTCGAATATCCGTTTGCATCTTCTTGAATTGGGACGCGACATAACCCGAGTAGGTTTGAAACACCAGCTTGGATAGGAACGCCTCGCGCATCGCAAGCAATTCTTCGGCCAAGGGTGTCGCAAATTCTACGATTGGCGAATAGAGACACTCCAGCACATTCGGGTTCGCCTTGAGAGCCAGAACGATAAATTTTTGTAGCTCCCAATAGGCTTCCTGTGCTTCCTCGTTCTCCAATTGTTCAGGAACACCGTAAAGCGACCAATGAAGTTCAGCGGGCGGCAAGTAAAAGCCACGACGATCCGTATCGGATTGGTCATCATCCAATCCGTAGGCACGTGAACCGATCACACAGCGGTAGATGACACGCTCATTCAGATCGATCATCGACGATTCGGCTTTGCCCTGGTTAGGATCGCGTTTGAATTCGGACAGTCGAATCAACTGATCGTGGTGCACAGCAGCTTCGAACCCATCGTTAAATTTTACGCGATAGGTATGCGTTCTATCGATTGGCGACCGAACAATGACACCGACCGAACCGGAGGGATGTGCAACACGACGATTAACGTGGTAGGTTTCCTTTTGTACGACGACTTGAGTGCCGACAGAATAGATCAACGGTTCCGTCACGATGCCTTTTACTCCGTTTACAAATTCGAAAAACTCTTGCCGTTCTCGTACAGTTCAACGAGTTTGTAAGGATGGGCAATGTCGTCGTTACTATAATCGATGACGTAAGGCAGACGCTCAATGGCACGTTTCAAGTTCGCTTGAGTTCGATCGAATCTTGCTAGGAGTTTTTCATCGGGAACGTCGTGACCGCCTTGGCTCACGCGCATGGCGACACGCTTGATTGATTCTTGGGGACTATCGATCTGGATGAAGATAAGAACAACGGTGTATCCAAGAGCTGCGTACGTTGAAAGCTGTTCGACTTTCTCACCGACAGGATCTGATAGTACAGTCTCGAAAATGAAGCTCTCACGTTGTGCGACGAGTGCCGAGCGCAAGGACGAGGCTAACTCAGCTGCTTCGTAAGCGCTCACATTCAATGATGCCGACAACACATCAGCGTTGATAAATCGAAGTCCAGAGTCTGCGAGAAAGGTTTCATAGAAAGTCGACTTACCAGCACCATTCGAACCAGCTAGTGCAAGGACGATCGGACGCGTGTTGAGAAACTCAAACGGCAGGCTCAACGTTCAGCCTCATGAAACTCACGACCAACAAGGCGACCAACGGTTTCTCTCCCGTCTTCCTCGATGCGGCAGATCAGGTCTGGATGGTCAGGCACCGGCTTGTAGTGCGGATAGGGACGCTTGGTCAGAGTGGATTCCAGCCGTTTGCGGCCTTTGGCAGTTTCGACTTCCGATAAGAGTTGCGATAGCGGACGTTCTCCTCCGGCTATCTGCAACGAAAGAGCCCGATCACCACGAAGCAGCGGCTCGATCGATTTCCCCAGCCCTGCCCAGAATTCGATCTGCCCGGCGATACTCCGCTGAGAGAACGGCACGACCGCTCGCGCATCGTCGACTAGTTCGTCCGAAAGTTTGACTGGCTGACACATCTTTGTCTCCTTTGGTTCAATGGTAGCATTTTGCTACCCGTAAATCCAGTCTTTACTGCCACTTTTGAGTAGAGAGTTGGTTTTTCGACTCGGGAGATGTACATAAGTCCCTACAAAATCTAAAACAACCGTTGGCAAGTGGGTTTTGCCACAAAGTGAGACTCCCAATTGAAACCATACTCAGGCAATCGAGATCGACGATTCGTTGCTATTCATCGAGGCGGCGATCTGGATTTGGCTACGCATCGCTTGCTCGTCGTGTGGGCGGCTGACTGCGCTGAACACGTTTTGCCTTTTTTTACAGAAGTCCATCCAACAGACACTCGCCCCAGCCACGCGATTGCGATCGCTCGAGAATGGTCTAGTGGCAACGCGACAGTCGCTCAGGCCAGACAAGCGGCGTTTGGAGCTCATGCCGCCGCGCGGGAGTCGTCGAATTCGGCTGCAATAGAAGTCGCTCGAGCGGCAGGCCATGCTGTGGCAACCGCTCACATGGCGGACCATGAACTTGGGGCGGCCGCCTATGCGATTTGGGCAGTGATGAAATCGGTAAGCAATATCGACGCAATTCAAGTCGCAGAATCCGAATGCCGCTGGCAGCAAGCCCAACTTCCGGACGCGATTCGTGAACTTGTCCTGAGTGACCAGCAAAACAGAAATACAAAATTCAAAAACATCTTTTTTGCTTCGCCACCTTCGTTCTAACAGGTGGCTTCTGATTAACAGCGGAAAATTTTCGGCCTCCGCTTCGTCATCTCCAACCTCGAGCGTGTAACCCTACAGATAGAGACTTGCATCTTTGCGTCTCCGTCGCCCCGACCTGCGACTTTCACAGGTTGAGGATTCTTGCCGTAGGGGAATTTCCATGCCACCGTCTCGTTCTATCACGCTTCTATCGCCAGACGAACTGCGAGTCGAATTAGTTGCGTTGCTGTCTGACGCGTTATTGCACTACGCGACCAGCGGCAGATTGGCTCGCGAACGTAGTTCTCAAGAAAAATCTCTCGAATCGGAAACAGCGAGCCTTGAGCTTCGTTTGAAACCGGTGCTCTCTGTGATCCACCCGGTTAACGATCGATAGTACTTATTCAAAAAGGAGAGCACATGGCAATCAATGTTGCCAAAGAAGTCGCGACCCTCGAACGCATGTCGGTGAACGACTTGTGCGAACGCTACCGAGAAACGTTCGGCGAAGAGACGAACGCTCGCAACAAGCGGTGGCTGGTCAAACGGATCGCTTGGAAACTCCAAGCCAACGCAGAAGGTGACATCTCGGAACGAGCCAGACGCTTGGCCACCGAGATCGCTCTATCAACTGACATTCGTTCGTCCGTCCCGAAGATTCGTCGGCGACCAACTGTGGACACGCTAACGACGGCATCAACCATCATAACGCCGCCAGCAGACTGTCGCCTTCCCGTACCAGGCACAACGCTGCTCAAGACCTACAAAGGTCGCGACGTACAAGTCCGCGTGCTACCTAACTCTTTCGAGTTCGAAGGCGAGCAACACAGATCTTTGAATGCCATCGCTCGCATCGTCACAGGTCAACCCAACATCAACGGATACCAATTCTTCAAACTAGGAAAGCCAAAGGCAACGAAATGAAAAAGGAAACACCTGCCCGTGAACTCAAATGTGCTATCTACACACGCAAGTCCACAGAGGAAGGGCTCGAGCAAGAGTTCAATACTCTGGACGCTCAACGCGAATCTGCGGAATGCTACATCAAGAGCCAAGAGGCCGAAGGCTGGATCTGCCTTCCCGATCACTACGACGATGGCGGCTACACCGGTGGTAATATGGATCGCCCAGCACTGAAACGACTGCTCGCGGATATCGAGGCTGGCAAAGTCGATTGCATCGTGGTCTACAAAGTCGACCGACTCAGCCGATCCTTGATGAACTTCGCGAGAATGCTCGAAGTGTTCGAACGCAAGAGTATCGCCTTCGTGAGCGTCACGCAGCAATTCAATACGACCAACTCGATGGGCCGATTGATGCTCAACGTACTGTTGTCATTCGCCCAGTTCGAACGCGAGATCATCTCGGAACGAACCAGAGACAAAATGGCCGCAGCCCGACGCAAAGGTAAATGGGTCGGCGGCCTAGCTCCGATGGGCTACGACATTGATCCCTTGGCTCGACGTCTCAACGTCAACGAGGATGAAGCTGCGCGCGTTCGCACAATCTACGAGCTCTATCTTGAGTGCGGATCGATTGTGACCACGCTCAAGGAAATCGAAAGACGCGATTGGCGGAACAAACTTAGCATTACCAAGAAAGGCAAAGAACGCGGCGGCAGATACTTCGACAAGAGCTCGCTGTTCAAACTGCTCACCAACATCACCTATCTTGGCAAGATTCGGTACAAAGAAGAAATCCACCAAGGGGAACATCAAGCAATCGTCCCAGAGGAACTTTGGAACAACGTCAACAAGAAGCTCAAACACAACGGTAAGACAGGTGGCATCGCCGTCCGAAATAAGTTCGGCGCGTTACTCAAAGGACTTGTGCGCTGCGTTGCCTGCAACTGTGCGATGACACCCAACCATACCACCAAGGGCGGCAACAAACGCTATCGCTACTACGTTTGCACCAACGCTCAAAAACGTGGCTGGGATTCGTGCCCGTCGAAGTCGATTCCTGCTAAGCAGATCGAGGACTTCGTTATCGAACAGATCAAAAAAGTCGGCTACGCCCCGGACCTGCTCAAAGACGTGGTCACCTTGGCTCACGTGAATGCCAAGTGCAATCTCAAAGAACTCGAAGGCGAGAAGTTTTCATTGGAACGAGACATGGCTCGCTGGCTAGCCGAGATCCACAAGACCACCCCTCTCATACGCCCCAACGAAACCGATTCGCCAACCGTGGCGAGACTCGCCGATCTACAAGAGCGAGTGCGACACATCGAAAGCCGTATGACAACGATTCGCAATGAGATCCACCAGATCACCAAAGGCTTATTGAGCCAACAAGAAGCCGAAGTTGCGATGTTCTCCTTTGACGCGGTCTGGGAATCGATGACACTTCGAGACCAAATCCGTCTCATCGGATTGGTTGTGAAACAAGTCGACTACGACGGTGAATCCGGTCGAGTCACGATTACCTTTAATCCGATTGGCATCAGGAACCGTACACAACACGCCACGAAAGATCTAAGCGAGGTACCAGCATGAGCGATACGGAAAAACTCGACGTCCAATTCCACTTCCAACGCCGTGGCAAAAACAAAGTGCTAGTCGAAGGTAAAGAGCCTCCCAAGCCTGTGAGACCCAAAGGCCGCTTACCACGCATCACCCGCTACATGGCTTTAGCGATCTACTACGAGGACCTGATTCGTCAAGGCCATGTCTATGACTACGCCGAGATCGCCACACTGGGGCACGTTACTCGAGCGAGGGTTACGCAGATCATGAATCTGAGATTGCTAGCCCCTGACCTGCAAGAGCGACTTTTGGTACTTACTCGCCTTGAGCGAGGTCGAGATTCGCTTTGCCTAAGAAAATTTCAGGCTATCTCTCTTGAACCTAGTTGGAAAAGGCAGCGAGAGATGTGGAAGGCTTTACCGATTTTCTAGCCACTAACTGAAATGATCTTTAGGCGTGGTCGATTCCCTCAATGTTTTGGCTTAGTTCGTT
>JANOAI010000297.1:0-3107 GCA_031411055.1 Pirellulaceae bacterium | reverse complement strand
CAACCGAAGGGCCGTTCCGGCTTTTGGTACCTGACCCCGTTTTCCAAGCCTCGAGATGAGATTTGCGTTCCTTCCTTCAAGATTGCAAACAATCTTTCTGCTAGGTTGCTTTCGCTCTCAAGGTATTGTCTCGCCCCCAGTTGGCTTGTCCAACTGGAGCAAAGGCGAACAGCTAGAGTCACTCTTCCGTACTCCTCTCGTCCCCGGTCGGCTTGTCCGACTGGAACGCAAGGACTCGTTAGCTGATGAACCTGATTCACCCGTTACACGAGGTCACGGGGGGCTTTCAAATCGATCGTTCATTCTTTGTAGCTATCCACCTTGTTCACCAAGCGGCACAAGGCCGCTGGGGTCTCACGCAGAACAAATATTGCGCCGGCAAAGGAAAGTTGGGTAGGAAAAAGTCAACCTACGCAAGAATTCGCCTTGGTGCTCTAGCAATTCCGAGTTGCGACGCTAGGTCGGAGTTAAGAGCTTGGGTCGTTGCGTTGTCGTTCGCAAAGCCCGGCAGCTTGTAACGATTAGTCCGATTAAAACACAGCGTCGGCTTAACTTCCCTGATCGAACTATTCTGCCAATCCGACCGCGGCCAGAGCTGCGTCGTAGACTTGTGTCGATTACCGGTGCCCTCTGACGCGGGTCCCGATCCCACTTGATTTGCTTAAATCGTGTTCAGTCATCTTCGGCTGGACTACTACTCGAAAGACTAACGTGTCAAACGCTATACGAACCGCAGTCAATCCGTTTAGCTCGCAACTTGGTTCTTCGAGCACCGTCTGTGCGACTACTTTCAATCGCATTCGAATGATGGATATGGTCGAACGTTGTGCCGTTCTCCTGTTGTATGCGTTTTTCCTAAAGCGCATGCTTTTCAGTTATTTAGAAACGGGCAATGTCGGAAGCTTGCTGATGCTTGTGACGGAATCGATTCTGGTTGGATTTATTCTCTGTCGTCGCCGGGCAAACAACCTTTCGCTCCGGTGGATGGATTGGTTTTTGGCCTTTGGTGCGACGGCGCTACCTCTGCTTGTGATTCCGTTCGCTAACGGTCCGTATTCTTGGAGCTCGATTGCCGTTTCGCTAACGTTTGTCGGTTTGGGCATTCAGGTCCTTTCGAAGCTGACCCTTGGGCGACGCTTTGGTGTCGTGGCTGCCAATCGTGGACTCTGCATGAATGGTCCGTACAAGATCGTCCGTCATCCAATCTACATGGGCTACCTCTTCTCCCACATTGGCTTTCTGCTTCTCAATCCGAGCCTTTGGAATCTTGGCCTCTATGCCGTGGTCTACTGCTTGAAAATACCTCGAATCTTGGCTGAAGAGCGGGTACTTGGCGAAGATACCGACTATCAGAAGTACAAAAGGATAGTTCGGTTTCGATTGATTCCAGGGGTGTTTTAAGCCTCGCCGGCGGATCGAACTCGCGATCGTTTCACTAGGCAAAAATCAATTCCAAGATTCTCTTGGACAAAAATCGTTCACGCGTAGCCGAATTGAGGCGAGACGATTATCATCCAAAGCACTGAGAAGTTGAGTACACCCGCTTTGGAATCCCGCCGTTGTCGTCGATTCGACCTTTCCAAAACACCGACACGCACTATTTAATGCAAATCTGGAACCGGCACTATCGAGCGTGCCGAGCTCCGGTTGAGGTTCTGCATGGTGTTTTCGACGCCTGCGTGTTTTCGAAGCCGTTCTTTAGAGCCGACGAGTTCCTCATCTATGAAAATGATGGTGAACCAGTCGGTTTTCTTCATTTAGGATACGGTGGTAGCTCGGACGGCCAAGATCGCGACAGCCAGAGACCGCTAATTTGCGCATTGTGCGTTCAACCACATCCGCAAGAAGACGCGATCGCCGATTTATTGCTTTCGACCGCTCTCGAAAAGTTAAAAGCCACTGACGCATCCAACGTGATCGCAATTGGATCGCCGATGCGATATTCGTTTTACCTGGGAATGGCCCCTGGAGACGGGTTAATGGGGGTGGTGGCGCGCGACATTCGCCTCCAACGCTGGCTAACCAAACAATCCTTTGAGCCAGTGCGACCAACGGAATGCTGGGAAGTCGAATTAGGGGCATTTCGCCCCCCCATGGATCGAAGTCAGTTTGCGCTGCGACGATCGACCTCGGTGGTACGTGTTTTGGATGAGCAGCATAGCTCGTGGTGGGATGCGGTCGTTTTAGGCCATACGGAACAAATTTGCTTCCAATTGCTCTCGAGAGGCGATTCGGCGATCAACGAATCCGCTCAATTTTGGTTCATCGACACGTCATTTGCAGGGATTGCGTCGAATACGGCCCGACTTTGGATAAGCGACTTCCCAGAAGATTCGGAGGCTCGCGACCGGATGACCTACCTGCTTGCCGAGGCCTTTCGCCAGCTGCAATCGGAGCGTTTTACGACCATTCGAGCCATCGCGACCCCTGATCAAGCGGGGAGCGTGGCGATTTTTCAACGGCTGGGATTCCGCTCGGTGGAGCCCGGGCTGATTTTCGAACGCCGTTGGACTTGAAGATTATCAAGCTTTCCGCGATACTTTCGCCCCTTCCAAAGTTCTGAATCCAACCGTTTTGGCTCGCTCGTGCAGTCCAAAGAGTCGGATTGGATTGGTCGACGATTGACTTCGCAACGACCTCAAATCCTTATTGCTCCGCCTGAAAACGGACAAGTATGCTCCGCTTAAAAGCGGAAGACGAAAGAGACAAACATGTCGCGTTATACCGGCCCTAAAGCCCGCGTGAACCGCCGTTTCGGCGCCTTGCTATTCGAAAGTGCGGGCGCTACCCGTGCCTTCACCAAGCGTAAGGACAAGACGCCTGGGATGCATCCACGCCCACGCCGCACGAGCAACTACGGCACCGCATTGGCGGAGAAGCAAAAGATCAAATACTATTATGGTTTAGGGGAGCGTCAGCTTCGTCGATACTTTGATGACGCGGTTCGCAAGAAGGGGAACACCGGGGAAACCTTGCTCTTGATGTGCGAACGCCGATTGGATAACGTCGTTCGACGTGTTGGTTTTACGAAGACTCGCCCACAAGCCCGTCAGGGTGTTGTGCATGGTCACTTCCGCGTCAATGGTGTAAAGGTATCGTCACCTTGC
>JANOAI010000296.1:0-1966 GCA_031411055.1 Pirellulaceae bacterium | reverse complement strand
AACGGTAAGCACGTCTACCTGGGCAAGTTCAATTCAGAAGAGAGCAGGAAGGCCTACGCGCGTATTCTCGCTGAATCTGCCCAACCGAGCCTCTGTTTCCCTACTCCTACGTCGTCTCAAGCGCCTGTACCCCAATCGCTGCTAATTGCCGAGGTCATCGTAAAGTACCTCGAATTCGCCGAAGTGAACTACGCGGTCGATGGCAAGGTTGGAAAAGAGTTTGTTGGCATGGTCGATAGTCTACTGGCTCCTATGACGAAGAGTCGCTCGAGATCAAAGCGCACATTCTTGGCACGGAAGAGACAAGCGATGCGGAATCAGCCTTCTACGATTGGTTAAGTTCCCATCCGAGCGTGATTGGAGCTCGTCTCAAACAGACCAATGTCAAACATCTCGGGGGCGGGGTTCATGAAGGCACTGCTACCTACCATCAGACAGCCCCTGAAGTCGTCCAAACCATACGTTATCGCACGACTGGTCAAACAGCACGCATTGTTCAAGGTTATGGAACGGTTTGCCCACCCCTCGATCAGATGCCGACGATCTGTAATGTAAAAATCACCCCACAGAATCCCACCAAGCTCAACCTAGTCGATTCGGATCTCCCCGTGCGAAAACGTCATCGGGAGCATTTTGAGTTGTAGATGATGACGCTCATCATGTTTTTGCTTGGTTAAGCAGAGATTCGTTTGTTCCGATTCTTTTTCGACGATCGCAACCGGCTTACGGAAAAATGAACTGCGAAGGTGTGGTCTGCGGAATCGCGGATGTCTTGGTCGCCTCTCTTGCGACGATTTAAAACAACCGAGATCTCGTTGGCTTGGCGTTTAGAGACGCAGTTGATGCCTAGAAACTTGAATCGGGGCGCTTCGGAACTACTCTCAAAGCCTGCATCCGCTGTGCAAATATTCCACTCCGATCAAGTTTTCACAAGCAAATCCGCAATTCCGACGATGGCAAGCTTTCGCAACATCTACACGTCACTCATGCTCGTCATCGCTGGCTCAACGAACAAGGAACTTGCCCGTCAAGTGAGCTACCTGAAGGCCGAAAACCAGATCCTTCGAAGCCGACTACCGGATCGCCTTAGTTTAACTCATCGCGAGAAAAATCGCTTGGTCCGATTCGCCAACCCCGGCAGAGCCAAACGTTCCGAATCGCTGGCAAAGTCGATGCGATTGTCCGTTGCCACGATGGGATGTATCTGCTCGAGCATAAGACCGCTGCAACGGTCGATGCAAACTACCTCGATAAGTTGTGGACCGATACACAGATTGCACTGTATTGCCACTATCTGCGTGAACTTGGCTATCCGATCGTCGGCGTGATCTACAACGTTCTCCTCAAAGCACGGCTCAAGCAGAGTGCTGGTGAAACCCAGGTGGAGTACGAAGTTCGACATGCGGAACTTGCTGCCAAGAACAAGAGCGGCAAGTCGACTGCCAAGCGTCAGATGCCGGAAACCGACGATGAATTCCAATCGCGGCTCACCGAGTGGTACGCACGTCCGGAAGCATTCCACCGCGAGTTCATTTACCTCTCCGAAGATCGGCTTTCGATGCTGCAAGAGGAAGTCTGGGAAATCACTCAGCAATACCTCGATGCTCGCCGTCGTGGGAAGTGGTTGCTCAATACGTCGAACTGCTTTTCCTACCAACGACCATGCGAATATTTGGCTTACTGCCAATCGGGATTCAACCCGAACGTCGCTGACAATCTGTATCAGATTGCAATGCCGCACGAAGAATTAGGGGGCACGTCCGAGGTCAACGTCGCGAGCGACCGAGACTCCGATTCCTGGATCTGAGTCGCCAATTAACTACCTCGTCGAGGCTGAAAAATGGGTTAATGGCTAAGAGTAGGATTTCCACTGGCCGATCGATCGTCGTTAGGGAGGCAATCGATCTTCGTTAGGTCGGACGCAGCTCGAATGTCGGCCGTGGGGTCGCCAGAATTGCTCTCACAA
>JANOAI010000295.1:0-10320 GCA_031411055.1 Pirellulaceae bacterium | reverse complement strand
AATAGCCCACATGGCATAATATTACCGAATGGTAGCTCAAAGGACCCTGTTTGCACTGAACGGAGCCCTGGACGCCATAGCAGGATCCCGGAATGATCCGGTTTAACGTTAAGCTTTGTCCGAATCCACAGTCGAGCGTATCTTCCGAAGGACCCCACTGGCCCGCAACCTTTCGTCTGTCGGTTTACGTGGCCGCGTGTGACTTCGTATTTCATCCTTTTTCGAATTCAGATTCAGATTCACGAATCGTGAGTGGTATGGTTGGCTGCCTCCCGAAGAATTAGTCTTCTACCGCCCTTGGAAAGGACGCGTACACTCTATGCTCATGCGGCATTCGCTTCCCGAACTACAACTTGCTTATGCACTCCCTTATGGCGCTAACATCAGCGACCATGGTGTGCAATTTACCGTATTCAGTCGCTCGGCGACCAGCCTACGAATCTTGCTGTACGATCATGTGGATGATCGTGAACCAAAGCAAGTTATCGAGTTGGATCGTAATTGCGACCGATGGGGGGATGTGTGGAGCATCCTCATACCCGGTCTGAAAGCAGGTCAACTTTACCACTATCAAGCCAACGGACCTTTTGATCCCGACTCGGGACAATGGTTCGATAGTAACGCTCGCTTGGTCGACCCGTATGCGAAAGCTTTGGCCGGGTGTTTCCAGGAATCGACCGATGGTTTGATTCGGCCGCCGAAGTGCGTGGTGGTCGATGACCATTTCGATTGGGAAGGAGATCGGCACATTCGCCGTCCGCTTTCCGATTCGATCATCTACGAGATGCACGTCCGTGGTTTCACGCAAAGCAAAACAGCAAAAGTCAAATGCCCTGGTACGTATCTCGGGTTAATTGAAAAGATTCCGTACTTGCAAAAGCTCGGAGTTACCGCCGTCGAACTGATGCCAGTTCACGAGTTTCCGATTCGAGATATTTACGGCAATGTCAAAGACCGACCCAACTATTGGGGATATGACCCGCTGGCCTTCTTTGCGCCTCATCGCGGTTACGCTCATTCAACAGAGCCTGGTGCTCAAGTCCGTGAATTCAAGACGATGGTTAAGGCACTGCATCAAGCAGGGATCGAGATTATCCTCGACGTCGTCTTCAATCATACTTGCGAAGGCAATGAGCATGGTCCTGTCCTTTCGATGAAGGGGCTTGAGAATAAGACCTACTACATGCTCAGTGGCGGTGGAGCTTACTACAGCAACTACAGCGGATGCGGCAACACGCTGAATGGGAATCACCCGGTTTGCCGCGAGTTGATCTTCCACTGCTTGCGACACTGGGTCCACAACTATCATATCGACGGCTTCCGTTTCGACCTCGCGAGCATCTTGTCGCGTGATCGCAATGGCAATCTCGTTCCCAATCCGCCGATGGTCGATTTGATTGCAGAGGACCCAATGCTGGCGGATACGAAGATCATCGCTGAAGCTTGGGACGCGGCTGGCGCCTACCAAGTCGGCTCGTTTGGTGATCTTCGCTGGGCCGAATGGAATGGACGCTATCGAGATGACGTCCGTCGCTATTGGCGTGGCGACGATGGAATGGTGGGCGCAATGGCGACACGGCTAAGCGGGTCCTCGGATCTTTACGAACACGCTGGTCGAAAGCCGTTCTGCAGTATCAATTTTATTACGTCCCATGACGGCTACACGCTCAATGACTTGGTGAGCTACAAAGAGAAGCACAACGAAGCCAATGGTGAAGGCAATCGCGATGGCGACAATAACAACCTCAGCGACAACTATGGAGTTGAGGGGCCAGCTCGCAAAAAATCGCTCGAACAACTCCGCCAACGCCAGATCAAGAATATGATGGCATCGCTCTTGATGAGCCAAGGCGTGCCCATGATCGTGATGGGGGATGAAGTTCGAAGAACGCAGCGAGGGAATAACAACGCCTACTGCCAAGACAACGATATTTCCTGGTTCAATTGGAGCTTGCTGGAAAGCCATCCGGACTTGCTGCGATTCGTTCAAGAACTGATCGCATTCCGAAGGTCGCAACCATCGCTCCTGCGGCGTGACTTCCTCACCGGTCGTCCGCATGATATGCGAGGAATCCCCGACGTGAGTTGGTTTGAGTCAACAGGCAAGCCCATCAACTGGGATAAGCCGGACGGTTCGTTGATGTGCTGGCTAGCCAAGCCTACAGCGGTCCAAGACCCGGATCAATTCGGTCGAGATATTCTCGTGCTGATGAATGGAACGCCAGAAACGAAGATCTTTCATCTTCCGGATGCAACGCGTGGGCTTCGATGGCGACTCTTTTTCGATACTTCGAAGGATAGCCCGAAGGATGTATATCCTGATATGGATGGACCCGAACCGCCAGCGAATCGAAAATTCGAGATGATTTATCGATCGATGGCCGTTTTTGTGGCAGATGCCTAGTTCGACTGTTCCAAATCCTTACGGAAGACACGATCTCATTGATAACACGAAGCGCAAGCGAGTGGTTTTCTTGAGGTTTCGAGCGCCAAGCCACTCGCTTGCGCTTCGTGTTAAATAAGTTGCGACAGTCGAACTAGCGGAGCGTCAAGTTTTAAATTTAGAGTTGGATTATGGGGTCAGGAGTCAGTTGTGAAAAGCACCCGAAGGGCCGTTCCGGCAATTGACTCCTGACCCCATAACCCGACGAAGCCTCGCTTCGAGAGGCTTCAACGGGATCGTTGATTCAACATCTAGAGAGAAACGGGTTCGTCGTGAATTTAATGTCTCGCTTTATCGCTGCGACGGTTGTGGTTAGCTTCTGTTTTGACGCTCAGGCGGATGACGCGATGCTGACAGTGCCGTTGAGTTCGAGAGTCAACGATGTTCAGCCCATGACTGGAATTGTCCTCTGGACGGACAACGATCAAACCGATGCTCAGCCAATCCAGCTTGAATATAGCTATATGACCTATTCGCAGGTTGTGCGCGAAGATGGCCAGTTCGATTGGACGCCCCTCGAGAAACTTCTCACAAACGTCGCGTCACGAAAGCATCAGCTCATCCTGCGGTGGCACGATACGTACGTTGGCAAGCCGACGGGGATTCCGGCGTTCATAACGAAAAAGCCAGGATACGAAACGACCCGAGGCAAGAGCGAGGGAAAGCCAACGGAGTTTCCGGACTGGAGTCATCCAGAACTTGAGTCGTTTTCGTTAGACTTCTTTCGAGCCTTTACAGATCGCTATGATCACGACCCGCGTCTAGCCTTCGTGCAAGTCGGATTCGGGCTTTGGGCGGAGTATCACATCTACGATGGCCCGATGAAACTTGGAAAGACTTTCCCCGCGCAGGAATTTCAGATTGAGTTTGCTGAACATCTCAACCGTTGCTTTCAAGAAACCCCGTGGATGATTTCTGTCGACGCTGCTAATGAAGAATGGTCGCCTTTTTCGACCGAGTCAAAATTGCGTTCCGTAAAATTTGGTTTGTTTGATGATTCGTTTAACCATATGAAGCATGCAAAAGAGAATGAACCCAATTGGAAGGCTTTAGGGGCAGAACGTTGGAAACTGGCGCCGACGGGCGGCGAATTCAGTTTTTTTAAGAAGGTCGATCAGAGACTCGCTTTGGCGCCCGGAGGTCCCCACGGAATTGCCTTTGAAGAACAGGCTTCGAAATTTCACGTCTCGTTCATCATCGGTGATGATCAACCGCGATTCCAAAACAAGGACCGAATTCGAGAGGCTGGATTAGCGACCGGATATCGCTTCCGGATCGACAAGTTTGAAGCCTCTTCTAAGCGATCCCGCATTGTCGTAAGCAACGTTGGCATCGCTCCCATTTACTACGATGCCTATCCGACGGTCGATGGTCAGCGTAGCCGGATTTCGCTGAAGGGACTTCTCCCTGGAGAGTCGAAAGCAATTGAAATCGAACGCGGTGGGGTATCACCAAAACTCACGATTGAATCGAATCGATTGGTACCAGGCCAACAGATTGGTTTCGATGCCGAAATGAAAGTCCCATAAAGCCAGCAAGCCCATCGACTGTGTTCGTGGCATGGCAAACGAAACAAGAGCGGCAGGCACACTCCGTGAGCATTCGTCTCGAACAATCTAAGGGATGAACATCCATGCAAATTGCTCGACGTTGTGTGCCTGCCACCGAAAAGGCCAATGTTTGATCAGACGGGCGATGAGGAAAAAAGGCTAAACTCCTTTGCATGAACGCATTCCGTTGACTCCCTCGTGGCTGTCATTGCTTGTTCCATGCCCTCCTATGTTCAAACAGCAGTAGCGTACATTTTCTAATTCGAATCGCCGAATTCACGCTGGAGTTGTTTCCATTCGCAAACTCGCTGTATAACAATCGGAAGTGATTTAGAATCAAGCTTCGTGAATAATCGCTGCCGGCGTGATTCGATCGTTCGTTGGCTCGTCCCCATTCTCACTGCAATCGTTTTGTTGGGGACGCCTTCGAAGATTAAGTTGAGAACGGCCATTTCGTCTGGGGTAATCGAGTTCCACATTCCCTCGAGCGTCTTGAATCGAGCATATTTCGCACGAAGAGAAGCCGCAAATTCGCGGGCCTCGAAAAGTACACTCGCAATCTTCTTAGGATCGTTCGACAGTTCCGCGTAACTGTAAATCCCTTTTTTGATCCATTGCACGACCTGTTCTATAGGCAAATCGTTGCCTAAGCAGACAACGACGGGGTAGTTCCCTGCCTTGGACGTTGCGCTCAGCTCGTTTGAAATTTCAGTCAGTATTTCGTCGCGATCGGGTGCACGATCGAGCCAGGACTGGAGCTCGATGACGACGATTTGGCATGGCGGTAAGACGGATGCTTGACAGGCGAGATCTGCGAGTGACGATTTACGCCAATCAACCTGTGACCATCGAGCGATCTCACTTGAAACGCGACCAACGAGTTCTCGTGAGTCGCCGTACCAATACACGGACGCTCCAAAATTGGATTTAAACGAAACGTTCATTCTAAAATCGGGAACTGAAGGTGGTTGGGCAAGATCGACCAAGGTGATACAGCCTTTACACGGAGAGATTCTGTAACGAGCCAACGTGAGGGATTCAAACCTCCTCGGTCTCGCTGGTAATACGCGTCGAAAGATACGCTTCCCCGCAATTTTTTTTCGAGAGGCTTTTTGGCACGGAAGGATGAGCTCGACTTTAGTCATTCGACAAGCCTCTAAAGTCCAAGTTGGGGGGATGACTCGCAATTGCCGACCGAATTTTTGATGGGAATGCTAAAAATTTCTTCCTAAAAGTTTAGAAATCAAACTGCAGACGTGATTCGGCGCTACACGCCGAAAAAAAATCGACATAATGCAAGGCTGCATCCGGTGGGCGTTTCCCGGGCTTGAGTGTCCACAACGGGTTTGTATGGTCGCGATAGCCATCCAGGTTTTGGATGAGCATCGATTTAATGGGATAAAATCCTTGTTTCGAAACACGGAACTAGAAGCTTCGAAGAAGACTTAGAATGTCTAGCAGCAAGACCAATCGGACCGACGAGGGCGACCAGCAGTCAGAAGTGCCAGTTCCTCCACAAGCCGAGGCCTGGGTCAATGCAACGTATGCCGAGATGCGAAGTCTTGCTGAACGATTTCTTTCCGGCGAGACCAATACGGTTACACTTTCGCCAACCGTTCTCGTTCATGAAGTATATGTTCGACTGACCAAGCAACGGGGCGTTGAGTACCAATCCAAGAGCCATTTCTTGGCCATTGCGTCTACCATGATGCGGCGGATCCTGGTGGATCATGCTCGGGCTCGGACTCGAGTGAAACGGGGTGGCAAGAACATTCGTGTAACCTTCGATGAGAGCCTATTGATTTCGACATCGCGAGACGAGGACGTTTTGGCGATTGAAGATGCGCTGCAAGAGTTAGCCAACTTGGATGCAAGGCAGTCTCGCATTGTCGAGATGCGATTCTTTGGTGGAATGACGGTACCTGAAGTAGCTGAAGCCCTTAGCCTATCGACGCGAACGATTGAAAAAGAGTGGCAGTTATCGAAAGCTTGGTTGCGAAAGAGGCTTGACGGGAGCCAGCGATGACGCCGGAAAATTTCGCGAAAGCCAAAGAGCACTTTCTCAATTTGATCGATTTGCCCCGCGCTGAACGTGAGCAGCGTTTAGTTGCATTGGCTGTAGAGGATGCCGAAGTCGCCAAGGAAGTGCGCAGCCTACTCGATAACCATTTATCACGCACAATCCTGCAAGCCGACGTTGCAACCGGTCGAGCGGTGCATGATTCCACCGCCTCGACAGCCCTCACGCGTGGCTTCGGACGCTTGCGAATTCATTGGATTGGAGGTTTGGCTCCTTTTGCGATGTCGCTTGGAACAGCCCTCATCTTCGGTCTAATCGGGTGGGGAGTACAATACGCACTCCAGAGTCGCCTGGAACAAGCCAAGATCTCGCACCTTCAAACATTGGTCGCCTTGGAGCAAGGAATCGTTCAGCAATGGACCGAAGCGATCACGCTCAAAGTTGAATCGTGGGCCCGATCGACCGAAGTACGCCAAGCCGTGTTGGAGTTGGTTGAAAAAGCCAAAGAAGCACCACTGGATGAGGAAAGTATCCATAAGGCAATTATCGATTTGCCAGCTCATTCGGCGATTGAGAAAGAACTGAATGCGTTGGCCGGGATTCGTTGGATTTCAGACGAACCACCAGCGAACTGCCAAAAGTTTGCCATCTGGAATAAGGCTGGCTACACGCTCACGGACTGGAATCGGCGAGAAGCTTCGGAATGGATTGGCAAAGGGAGTTCAGCCGATGGGGCGGCTAAGCTTAATCGGGTTTTCCAATCAGGGGTTGGCGACCGACCAGCATCTTTTGTCTATTTGCCACGAGCGGTTTCGAGTGAGAGGATTACCGCTGATTATCCCATTGAAACAACCAAGCCACAGATTCAGATCATGACCGGCATTCGCGATGACGAGGGGAAGGTCATCGCAGCGCTGATGATTCGAGATCAAAGCATAAACGATGATTTTGAGAGAGCCGTTTTTCATGGACGATTTGAAGAGACTGGCGAATGCTATCTCATCGACAAAGATGGCTGGATGATGAACGAATCTCGCTTTGCAAATGCGATGCGAGAAAGCAAGATTTTCGAAGATTACTTCGATCTTCCGAACAATCGTGCTTCGATTCGAGTCTCTGACCCTGGCGGGGATGTTTTGCGGGGATATCAGCCAACGGAAGAGCTGCTTCAATGGCCTCGCACGAAAGCCGCGCGTGCCGCGTCTACAATGAAACCCGGGTATGACGTGAAAGGATATCGTGACTATCGAGGCCGTGAAGTCATTGGTGCGTGGCGATGGGATGATCGCTTAGAAGCGGCTATCGTTGTCGAGCAGGACCGCTATGAAGCGTATGCCGCTTTGGGGTTGATCGACTACGTTTTTCGAGCTGCTTGGGGTCTACCGCTGATGACTGCAATAGGCATTTTCATTGGCTCTGTAGCATTGCAACTTTCTCAGCGAGGGAAAACGCCGACTCAAATTGGTCCCTATCGAATTTTAGAAAAAATTGGCGAAGGTGGACTGGGAGTCGTGTATCGAGCTCAACATAAACTCTTGGGGCGTCCAGCTGCGATAAAACTGCTCAAGCGAGAAGCGACTCACTCGAAATCGCTCGCACGCTTCGAGCGCGAGGTTCAGTTGGCCGCGAAGCTTGAGCACCCGAATGCCGTCAGCATCTATGACTATGGAATTTCGACACACGGCTCATTCTATTATGCAATGGAATACATCCACGGTTCGAATCTTGCCGACTTTATGAAGTATGTCAAAGTCCTGCCGATCGATCGATGTTTGCGCTTCCTCGTTCAGCTTTGCGAAGCCATTCGCGAGGCACACCTTGAAGGGCTCGTCCATCGCGATATCAAACCTCAGAATATCATGATTGCCTATCGCGGAGGGATTCCCGACGTTGTCAAAGTCCTTGACTATGGCTTGGTTAAATCGATCCTGCCTTCACGATCGAACAATGCAACCGAAACAAGAGTCTTAATGGGGACGCCCAAATTCATGGCTCCGGAAAGGCTTGAAACTCCTTGGTTAGCGGATCCTCGTATCGATATCTACTCCATTGGGGCCGTCGCATACTTTCTCTTGGCTGGACACTCACCCCTTCTCGGTATCCAGTTTGAGTCGATGGTTGCTGTGTTTTCAGGAGAAAAATCCCCTTATAAGCATATTTCATCTCAGAAGGCCTTTCGCCGGTTTCTCTATGTTGTTTCTCGTTGCGTTGCGCCGGAACCCACTCTCCGACCCGATTCTATTCACGAAATTTTGGACGAATTCCGCGCGCTCCAAGATGAGTATTTATGGCAAGAACTCACCGCCGAAGACTGGTGGAAAGAGCATGAGGAAATCTTGCTGCATCGAGGTGCTTAGGGGAGCTATTCCTGCTCACAAATTAGGCTAAAGCCTTTGCAGATTTTGGGGGCCATACGGATTTTTCGTTTGGTATAACCGCTACAAAGCGATCGATCGCAGTTTTTAAAATTTCAGGTCAACGCCACGCCGAAGAAGAATAATTAGTACTGTTGTCAGTGCGTTCAACCTTCCAATGGCCAAAACATCGTAGGCGACCTGCCATGAAAATCTCTCCAGTTGCTGATCAACTTATTGCAATTGACCGCCAATCTCGTCAGACGAGCGCCGATATCGCCACGGCGATTGCAGTCAAACAGCAGGATGCTTTTAAGCAACAAGGAAATGCTGCTATCAAACTCATCCAACAAGCTGTTGTTGCGACGCCAAATAGCTCGAACCGCGGCGTCGACATCAAAGCCTAAACTGCGATCCAATTATTTCTTTACTTCAAGCCAGCCCCATTAGGGCGGCCTTGGAGCGCACCTCGAACACCAAGCTGTCCGGGATCACGGGCAATTTTATCGGTAAAGATACGAACATCGTCGGCAATCGGCTGTAGTCGCTGCGTAAGTTGTCGCACATTGCGAATTGTCTGTACAAATTCAAAGTACATCTGGTCATCGTCGAGCAATCGCGAGATCGTGCCATCACTGTTGGTAAGCCGATTGGAGAAATGCCGGAGCTGAATAAGCAATCCATCTAGGTTTTGCAGCGTCGAAGCGGCATCGGCGACAAGCGTGTCCGCTCGGTCCGCAATCGGTTCCGTGATATCGCCGATGTGCCTGAGTGCCGTGTTAGCATTGGATAGCACTTCTTGAGCTCGATCGCCAATCCCTACAAACTCGGAACCGACTCCTTCGATACTTTGGCTAAACTCTTCGAAACTAGCCAAGATCCGTTGTGTTTTCTCGAGTGTTGATCTTGCTTCGTCAAAGACGGCGGGTAGTCGACCAACGCCTTCCGCCAGCGCTTCTGGAATCCGAGAGTTGTCGATTTGAACCGCAATTCGATTGATCGAACTAAGTGTACTATTGACGTTGTCAACCGTACCTTTCACCCGATCGATGACGTCCCGAACTTGCCCTCGCCCGCCGTTCACGGCATCTTCAACGGTTCCAGCGAGTGATTCAATTTTTCGACTGGCCTTCTCAACGGAAGTAAGCATCGTCGCCAAATCACCCTGAACGTTGACTAACACATCGAACGGATCCCCTTTGACGGTCCCGCCTCGAATAAAGTCACCATTCGCCATCACCGTGTTTGCTAGCTGCTTTTCTTCGGGATCAAGTACACCATTCGAAACACCCCTGGCCACGCCATCAAAGCGCCGAAGTAACTCGACATCTGAAGGTTCGCGCGAGAGCGGAATAAATTCGACGACCGCGTCCTGCGTGATAAAGGACTCGATCGCAATCTGACAGCGATCACCCTGGAGAAGCGTTACGTTGCGATCAAGCTCCAGGTGTAGATTTACGCCGGCGTCTCCGTCGAGCAATTTAATACTAACGACCCGACCGATTTGGACTCCGCTCTTTCGAACCGGTGTGTCCTTGGCAACTCCCGGGGCGCGGGGGAAATTGATCGTGATACGGTAACGATCCACCAAAAAGTTGGGGATGGCTCCAAAAAAGACCAATAGCAATGCGCCGATAATGGCCGAGGCTAAAACCAGCACACCGACGCTGAAGCGATAGTTATTTTCTTCCATGATCGTTTATCGCTCTCAAAACAAGTCGTGGATGTCCGGGGTTTCGAGATCGCCATGTCCACTCTTGCTGGCTCGCATTTCCATCAAACGTTCTCCAGCTTCACCGTTGACAAACTGCCGAACGCGTCGATCCTGGCAATGGTCAATCTCATTGGGAGAGCCATCGAACAGAATTTGCGATTCGCCTGACTGAAGTCTCGAAATGGGATACAGCAGTATGATCCGATCCGCAACCTTGCGAGCTGAATGCATATCGTGAG
>JANOAI010000294.1:0-5575 GCA_031411055.1 Pirellulaceae bacterium | reverse complement strand
CCCTTAAAAAAGTAAAACTCCTCTGCGACCTATACCCTGTAACACTCTTATGGGATAGACGCTTCTTCTTCAGTACCTCCCCTCGCCCCTTCTTGGGGGTGTGGGGTCGGGGGTGAGGGGTCTGGCGTTCGGAAAACTCAGACTGGGAGCCAACCCATTGGTATTGCATGGGTTGAACTTTCGACTGGCCGATTCGAAGCTGGCGTTTTTCAAAGCGATCGACTGGATGACGAACTAGCCCGACTGGAACCAGCGGAAGTGCTCGTTCGTGAAGATGATGGCCGATTCAGTCGATCTCGCGACGCAGTCAATGATCGTCGCTGGACGACAACGTATCGCCCTGCATGGCAGTTCGGTATCGAGGAAGCCCGTCGGGTTCTTGGTGAACATTTCGAAGTTCTCGATCTCGAAGGGATGGGCTGGGACACGGGAGATGAACTCGCAATCAGCGCCGCTGGGGCGGCGATGGCTTACTTGAAAGAGACTCAGAAGAACAACCTCGATCACATCTCGAATCTTCTTCCAGCTCGACAAGGTCGTTTCCTTGAAATCGATGCCGCCACCCGACGTTCGCTGGAACTTACCCATACTATCCGCGGAGCTTCGCGATCCGGATCATTGCTTGAAGTCCTCGATCGCACCGTCACCCCGATGGGTGCCCGGCGCATGGCCTTATGGTTGTCGTCGCCACTCATCGATCGCACGCAAATTGAACGTCGCCTCGAAGCCGTCGAAGAATTCCAAAAAGAAAAGCGACTTCGGGAATCATTACGAACGTTGCTTAGCGATGTCTATGATCTCGAACGCTTGCTTGGACGAATCGCGACCGGACGATGCGGCCCGCGCGATCTCAAACAAGTCGGCCGCACCCT
Organism: Pirellulaceae bacterium; assembly: GCA_031411055.1. GTDB lineage: Bacteria > Planctomycetota > Planctomycetia > Pirellulales > Pirellulaceae > JAIYDQ01. Next base: position 4,703 of record JANOAI010000294.1, on the reverse strand, counting down.
AGCTCAGTTGCCAAAACTGAAAGCCCTCTTAGCCGAACGACATAGCGATCGGCTCCAACAACTTCATGATCGTATCGAGTTGCTTGAAGACCTCCGATTGAAACTAGATCAAGCCCTCGAAGACGATTGTCCGCTTCTCGTTCGCGACGGAGGTTTCATCAAGCAGGGTTTTAATGCTCAATTGGACGAGTTCCGCAATCTCGCCGGTGGTGGCAAGGAATGGATTGCTCGATACCAAGCCGAACAAATCGAAGTTACCGGGATTACATCGTTAAAGGTCGGCTTTACAAGTGTCTTCGGATACTATCTTGAAGTCACGAATACCCATCGCGATCGTATTCCTGTCAATTTTATTCGGAAGCAAACGCTTAAGAACGCTGAACGTTATATTACTCCCGAACTCAAAGAGTATGAAGAAAAGGTCCTTACAGCCGAAGACCAAGCTAAAACAATCGAATACGAACTTTTCTTGACGCTGCGCGACGCAGTCCATCAGCACACCGCAGCGTTACAGCGAACCGCAGACGCGCTAGCCGAACTCGATGTCCTCGCAGGTTTGGCTGACCTGGCCGTACAACAAAACTACGTTCGGCCGCGAATCGTCGATGAGCCACGACTGGAAATCAATGACGGAAGGCATCCGGTTCTCGACGCCATGCTGGCTCAAGGTAATTTCGTCCCGAATGATACGTTTGTCGGGCTTGAACATGGGAGCGTCTTGCTAATCACCGGTCCGAATATGGCCGGCAAGAGCACCTACATTCGACAGACCGCTTTGTTGGTTCTAATGGCTCAAATGGGAAGCTTCATTCCAGCCCATCGAGCGACGATTGGAATCGCCGATCGTATCTTTGCAAGAGTTGGTGCGAGTGATGAACTCTCGCGAGGCCAAAGTACCTTCATGGTTGAGATGGTCGAGACGGCTCGGATTCTCAACACAGCAACCCCCCGTTCCGTCGTGATCCTCGACGAAATTGGGCGTGGGACGAGCACCTACGATGGCTTGTCGCTCGCGTGGTCGATTGTTGAGCATCTGCATGACACGATTCATGCGAGAACGCTTTTCGCTACGCACTATCACGAGTTGGTTGAGCTAGAAAAATCGCATGTTGGCGTTCGCAACTTTAATGTGGCGGTGAAAGAATGGGACGACCAGCTCGTTTTTCTCCATCGGATCGCGCGTGGCGGCGCCGACAAGAGCTACGGAATTCATGTCGCGAGATTGGCTGGCATTCCACGCGACGTTAACGAACGAGCCAAAGACATATTGGCGCAGCTCGAGATTGATCATCTCAACAAGCACGGAGACTCGAAGCTTGCTCCACCTCCAAAAACCAAGAAATCGCACATCCAGCTCACCCTATTTCAAATGGACAGTCACCCTTTAGTCGAAAAGCTGCGCAACCTCGACTTGAACGCCCTCACACCGATCGCAGCCCTACAACTCCTTGCCCAATGGCAAGACGAAGCCAAAAAAGCCTAGCAATTCACCGAAGCGACCGCATACATAACCCCACGGCACGCCGTTGAAGTGACGTTCACGATCAAAATTATGCGTCGATAAGCCTATCAAATCCATGGCGAGAGTCGCTAGGTGTTTCGGCATCCCCGGATCGGTCACCGAAAATCTTGACACGCTTCGTTGATCGCCAGTGTTTTCTAAAATTCGGGTGCGACCAGCGAGGAATGGAAAAAAACGTGACGATATTCCTTACGAGCCCCAAAACGCTTACCCGTTGGATTGGTGACAGCCCGAAGCATTCAGCGATAACGAAGTATTCATTAAATCGAGTATCAATACTTCTAGAGCATTTTCCGGAACGACCTAAGCTTTGAAAACGGTGTCGGGTACCAAAAGTGCAAAACACCCGACGGGCCGTTCCAGCTTTTGCTTTCTTCCCCCTTTTCCCGAGTGGCGATATGAAATGTGAAAATGCTTTACCAGAAGGGTTTTCGATTCACGCTCCCGTAACGTCGGGAGATGTTGAGCAACTGGTTTTAGCCGGTGTGAGCGTTTGGAAAGACCAAAAATCGTCGATGAAATCATAAAATCCGAGGCGTTGCAACACGCGTATTCGGGCTATTCGAACCTTTTCTGGTCAGGAAGGTCTAAGGAATGCCCATCCTGACGGAAATCGGCTTGCGAAAAAGTGGAACGGCAATTAAATTTCCTGACCTAGAGAGAAGTTTCGTCGTTGAAGCCCCGTTGGGCCTGAAAAAACGTGAGACCGCCATCTAGCAAAATTCCCCTGTAGCTCAGTCGGCAGAGCAACGGACTGTTAATCCGTGTGTCCCAGGTTCGAGCCCTGGCGGGGGAGCTAAGCATTCAGTCGCACAGACTGGCAAGCCCTGGAAATTTCCAGGGCTTTTTGCTTTTCTATGCTTTTTCGGTTTTGGCTCCTTTCCACGCTGTGCAGGCTCTTGCACCCCCTCACGGTCGCTTACTGCCCCCGAAAATGCCCCCGATTTTTTCGATGGCTTTGCAGCTTCCGAAAGACGAGTTGCCTTTGCAAAATCCTCAGATGTCACCATCAAGTAATGGTCTTTAGACACCTGAACTGAGTGTCCCAACCAGTCCGCAACGACGTGATGAGGGTGTCCTAGCGAAATTAGGTGCGTTTCACAGGACCGTCGAAGGGTCTGAAACATATCCTCCCATGGTTTCAACTTTGCTGCTTTTATGATCGACGGAAAACGCCTTCGAATGTTGCTGATTGAAAGTTGAAGCACCTTTTCGCCCTCCCGCTCCTCCCAGGCTTTGCGAAGTATAGGGAGAAGTTGCGGTACAATCGGACACACCCTGGCAGCGGTTTTGTTTTTGGCAATCGAGAGACAAGCCGTCTTCCAGTCGATATCGTCCCAAGTCAGCGAGAAAACTTCGCTAGGCACGCGAAGCCCAGCATAACGGGCAAGGCCAATCAGTACCTTCCAAGGATGATTAGGACAGGCGGCGAGCAATTTCATTGTGTCCGCCTCGGTTACATAGTGTCTGACAGTTGCAGCCAACGCGGTGCTTTTTAGCTTTCGAAACGGATTGGATGGAATCCATCCATGATCGACAGCATGCGATGCAACCTGCTTGGCATAACGGTTTAGTGTTCGCTGATGGGCCTCACTCGCCCCTTCCTTTCGCCCCCATGATTCAAACGCTGCGGCATCGCCAAGCGAAATCGTGGCGATATCTCGATCGTCACCCAAAAAATCCGTCAGCCGTGCCAACGAACCCTCCAACTTGTCGAGCGAGCTCTTTGCGATGAGTGGTCGTTTGTGAATGACAAAATTATCCACGAGCGTTTTGATTGGCTGCTTTGCGGCCACCTCTGCCGCGACTTTTGGTCGAGCCGCCGTCAATCCTAGTGCTACCAGCCTTTCCAAAAGCTTGTCATTGTCGGGAAGACTTGCGAGCCACGCAGATACCTCGCCGTCTGGTGCGGAACCGGACGTCTTGGATGACAACAACGACTCCACCTTTGAGAGTATCCGTTCGGCACCCTTCTTTGGAATCTTACCGAGTTGAATTCGTGGTCGTTTGTCTCCAATGACCAAATATATTTCTCGTGAACCGTCGGATTTGGAGCTAAGGGAAGCCATGGTCTTGTCAACTTTCGTGGTGACTTTGGAGTTGTGAGAATGGGATTTAGGAATCTGCCGCATCATCGGTCTGCTGTGAGGCAGACGGAGAGCATTCCGTTTGTTGTTTGATGAATTTTTCGATATCGGTTCGTGCGTATCTCTTGGCACCGAGAATTCGCACACAAGCAATCTGGCCTGCGTTGGTAATCGTCCAGAGGGTCCGTTCTGAAATGCTCAGTAGTTTGGCCGCTTCTTTCGACGATAGTAGGAGTTTGTCGTTTGGGTTCATGACGACTCCCTACTCTGGATCGTAGCGTGATCCTTCAAATCGATCATCTGCTTTTGAAATAAATTTTGCTCCTGCGATTTCTCGCTTAGCGGAATCGATGCGAGCCACGTTGTTACGTCACTTGCACGCCACCTTATGGAACCGCCGATTCGAATCGGTTTCACTATGGCATTTGCAGCAACCAGTCTCCAAACGGAGCGAGTTGAAAGCTTAAGGAGCTTCGCAACATCGTTGACCGTCAACAGCTTAGGAACGTTGCTACTGTCCTGAAGCTCAATGTTAGTGTTCATTCAAAGAGGTCCTTTAGCGGGTCTAATGGGGGAATACTGTCTGCCTTGACGGCCTCCGTTGGTTTTTTCCTGCGACGCTTTCTCGGCTTTGGTGATATTGGCACCGAAAGGTCAATGCCGAATTCAAGCGCTTGCTCCGGTGTCCATGGTTCCAGAATTTGGAACATTGGATCCCTGAGAATGAACGCTGGAACATCTGGATTTGGCGGAATCAACTGACCTTCAAAAAGGTCGGGGCCTCCAATTTTTGCTCTAAAAGTTCCGACTGATCGGACAATGTAATACCCAGAAAGACCGTTCCTCAGATTGCAAGGCGGAAGGTCTAGGAATTGACTGGGCAGTACCGCTTTTTTTGTTTGACGTTGGTAGCTGGTGGTTGAACTACTACTAGATCCGGCTTGCATACTGCTGCTGCTCGTGTAGCTGCTAGAAACCGAAGTCACCTCTTGCTCACCGACCAATTCGGAAACGTACTGTGCCGTTACCGGACATTCCAAGCGACCAATGAAACGAGTTCCAATCTGACCAAGCAATTCGTCAGTTCCAAATTG
>JANOAI010000293.1:0-8742 GCA_031411055.1 Pirellulaceae bacterium | reverse complement strand
TCCATCGCGATCTCAAGCCAGCCAATATTTTTCTTGAGCATGGGTTAGTCAAAATTGGCGACTATGGGCTTTCAAAATTTATCTCTACATCTCGACGAGCTGGACAAACAGAAAGCGTTGGGACGTTCCATTACATGGCTCCCGAGATAGGAAAAGGAGAATACGGCAAAGAGATCGATATCTACGCCTTGGGGATCATTCTCTACGAAATGCTCACCGGCAGCGTGCCGTTTGATGGCGAGAGTTCGCAAGAAATCATTATGAAACACCTTACGAGCGACCCAGATTTGAGTCTCCTGAAGCAGCCCTATCGCGACATTATTGGACAAGCTTTGGCCAAAGATCCAACGCAACGATTCCGATCCGTTTCGCAAATGCTTGAACCACTCGGTATTGCGATTGGTCCGACAGGAATGGCTGCTCCGCTATCCCCCGTCCCCGAACTTGCGACCTCAAACGAACCGACTGCACCTTTACCTGTACCTGTTTCAACGAAAGTCAGACCGAAACGCTACTACCGCGAACCGATCGCCAACCTGATTGCGCGAAGCGTTGCTTCTCTTCAACAGACCGTGGAGCGAGTCCCATATGGCTCGCCGTCGTTTGTTCTGATGACGTGTCTGCTCGCATTTGGGTTTACCATTTTTGGCATTATTATTTTGCCTCACCTGATATTTCTCGGAATGGCTTACGTTGTCTACTACTTCATTTGGTATGTCCTGTATGGGTATCATCTGGCACCCGAGCCGATCGCGAACACCTCGAGTTCGATAAGCGAGGGTGCTCAGCGGATTCCTGCAGTGGTTCGACCGGTCGAACCGAAGTTGGTCCATGCGGCGGCTAGGCACAGCCATTCCATAACTCTGCAGAATCGCTCGCGACCCTTGTCGTTTCAAGACTGGCAAGATGAGCAGCGACAACACCTTGCCATCCGCCCTTGGGCCGTAAGGTGGCTTGAATGGACTCGTTCCATTCTAAGATCCGCGGCTTGCGCAGTCGTCATTCTCGTATTGGCGCTCGTTGCAATGGCAGCGATCAATCCAACATTTCATAACTCCGAAGAATGGATCGGGGCGGTGGCTTGGACGGTCGCGATGACCTTGCTCTCAAGCTGGACGATTCTTTTTTTTACAAAGCTTTGGGAGCGACAACCCGAAGATACGTTGATGTATCGATTCGTCCTCTTAGCAAGCGGATTAGCGTTGGGTGGCGTTGGGTATGCGTTGAGTGAGTACTTATTGGTCCCTTGGGAAGATGTCACCTATGGCCGCCGAACACCGATCGAGCGGTATTGGAGCGGATTTTACATCCAGCACTCCCCAGCTTGGCCTGCATTTGTAGTTTACTTTGCAGTGCTCCTGGGAGCCATCCGTTGGTGGCGGCAGGCAGACATCGTGCGTCGTTCTCGCTTTAGCTTTTTTGCGTTGGCTTGGTCTGTTCTCGTTGCAGGCATTCTTTGCAGTTTCGTTTTCTTTCCCACCCCATGGTGTTTGATCGTAGCGGGTTCAACATCGTTGCTCGTACAGCTTACTACGCAAACCGTGAATATGCGGCGTCGCCACCGAGTTGTCTCTTAAACGTAAGTGTCCTATGAAAACGCACGCAGGAAGAAAAAATCGACGTCTCGTGAAACTGTTGATCGTGGTTGGTTTCATCGGGCTGATGATTATTGGGTTTCGGCTAGCAAGTTCTCGCCAGCCCTTGCTACGCAATGAAACTTGGTTCAGTCGTTTTGAATCGCCAGGTAGAACGTCAGGTGTGAAAATCGAGCCAACGAAGAACGAATCAGGAGTTGCTGAAGTTGAATACAACTCGCAAATCAAGTTAGATGAGTCTTTAGCTCCCGGCACAGTGTCCGAGGATTCACTGCTTCCGGCTGATCGCCCGGATTGGGTCGCGACTCCGGATGATATTTCGTCGGAGGTACATCGCATCTGTGTTAGCAGCGAACTTGAAAGCTCGCTCATTGCTGCTCGTGCCACCCTCGATTCATCGCTCGTCGATCACGTTCGAAACTATATTGATCGCTCGCGACCTGCCAACGCAAAGCCTATCGCTGCCAAACTTGATCGACTTGATTCAGACTGGATTAAAAAGAATCTGGCGGTCAACGCTCCCGAGTACGAAGTCGAACTCTAACGACCGTCAGGCACGTACCACCAAGTTTGGACTCAGTTGGCAATCGATTCGAACGACCGTTCCATCATTCAAGCGTGGATCAACCAACTGGAAACTCGAAGCCGAGCGGCGAAAATCGGCCTCTTGTTCGTTGGTTTTGTGGGGCTGACCGTGATTTTTCACGGTTTTCTTAAGGTGCTTGTTCTTCAAGCAAACCGTAAATCGCTTTAAGCCAATAGATGTTGATTTGAGAGCGATGACCTCGTCACGCTCAAGGGAACTTCGTCAGTCGACTCTGTCTAAACTGAACGCTTGAGTGCGACGGCAAGGAATGCTTTAGTTTGTGGGTTGGTCAGGCAGTTCCATGACTTCGACTTTCCGAATGCTGACTCGGCTACCAGGATCGTGCTGTTGAAATGCAAAATGCCCTTCCTTGAAAGTTTGATTGAAGTCAAGGAACTCGTAGAGTTGCTTCCCATTGAGCGTAATCTTGATCAAGGTCACCGGCTTTTTTCGCCAAATATCGTCGCGGACTTCGATTTCATATTGGAACCAAGTGTCGGGCTCTACGTGGCGTTCATAGACGTGACACATGCCGTAGAGTGAGCCTGTTCGGATTGGATCTTTGTGCGTGCTATCTACCTGAGCTTCGTAGCCGTCGCTAAAAGTTGGTTTACGCGCTGCCCGAAAGTATACGCCAGAGTTGCCGAGATCGTTGATTTTTACTTCGCATCGGTAGCGAAAATTTTTGTAGGCCTTTGGTGTATAGACAAGCATTGACTGGGTACCTGATCCCTGGATTTCACCATTCTTTACTTCCCATTGACTGTCTTCTTTGCCTACCTTTTCCCAACCGTCCAACGACTTGCCGTCGAAGATTGTTGTCCACGCTGCTTCTTGTGCGTTTAACTCGACGCAAAAACTGATTGGCGTCAGCATGAAAAGAACGAATGAAGTCTTCAAGAATTTCAGCATGGGTGATTTTCCATCGTGTATTGGATTGAGGAGGGAACGAGATGTTATTGTCTTCGTGGTTGCTATTCGGTGCAACCAAGAAATTTCCGATTCGGCATTTTCTGTTACTAGGCTCGGACGATCTTACGACTTTCGACGAGTTTCAATATACGGTCCAATTCATCCGGGGCGACTTCTTGGCCGAGCGGTTCAACGAGGGCTAAAGACGACGCGATCCGACTGAGCGATTGTTCTTCAGCGAGGAGGTAGGCTTCGAGCCAGTCTTCGAGCGATTCAAAGTCAAAAATCATGACCTCTGCGATTCGGATTGCGTCCTGCACCGAAAAATCGACTCCGTGTGGAAGAAGGTAACGCAGAAGTTCGGATGACTTGGGAAAGCGGCCGCGACGAACCACTTCGATGGCTCGGAGTTGAGCCAAACGAGATAGCTTCGGAAAAGCATCAGCGATCAGGGATTGTGTCTTCGGATCGCGACATCTTGCCAATCCAATCGTTGCCGCATCGGAAACCGTTAGGTCGCGATGCTCAATCAGCCCAAGCAACTGCGATTCAAAGGATCTGAGCGGCGTCCGCGTTGCTAACGCCATGGTTGCGTTGGCCAGTGAGCTGCGTTGCCCGTCGGTGGCAGCTTCACGCAATCCTCGCCCGATGAGTGAGTCGGCTTCATGGCGGTAATAGAGGCATTCAAGCGCGACGGCAACGTCGTTCTCGTTGCCGTCGTTAAGATCGGCCAGCAGCGAGTGTGTCGGCCGAAGCAAGGCGTCGCTCCGGACCTGAAGTCCATCGAGCGATACTCGGAAAAATATTTTCGATGAGGCATGAATGGATCGAATCGATGCGAGATGTGAATGAAAGAACGCGGGGGGGTGGACGGACACCGATTCGATTAGTTTTCCGGCACAGCGGCAGACTCGATCGGTCAATTTTCGTCCTTCGATCATCGTTGCCGCACGGCTGAGGCACTCCGAAACCAGGGGTTCCTGGATAGGTAGAAAGGAAACGAGCTGGAACTCGGGGTAGGCGGCGGCAACCCCAAATCGGTCCCAATTTGCGAAAACTGTCGGTAAGATCGAGGTGTCTTGGGAAAAGCTCCCGGTTAAGATTTCAAGTGCGACATTTCGTACCTTGGCGTCCCCGTGGGAAAGCCAGCGAATCAGCAGTTCGTCGGAAAGGGCCATGAATCTTGGTTTTGGGGCTCGAAGGGAACCTTGGCTGGGGAAAAGACTCTACGCTAATGTAACCGAGATCGCCTTCTCGGGGATGGGCTAGAACCCTAGCTTCGGTTCCGGTTGGGGCGATTTGGACTATCGGAAATCGTCGCTTTTTGTAAACTTTTCCCCCTTAATAGTTTACGTCACGGATTCGACGGCATTGTTGCCCTCGGTTTGTCGAAGCTGCGTCTTCGTTTTCATTTAGTTCAGGTTAAAGCATAGTATGGACCTCGCCAAAGTAAGAAATATCGGCATTAGCGCTCACATCGACTCGGGAAAAACGACGCTTAGCGAACGCATCCTTTTCTACGCTGGCCGCATTCACAAAATCGAAGAAGTCAAAGGCGGTGGCGACGGGGCGACCATGGATTATATGGATCTCAAAAAGGAACGTGGGATCACGATCACCAGTGCGGCAACGCAACTGCAGTGGGATGATCACATTGTCAACTTGATCGATACACCGGGTCACGTCGATTTTACGATTGAAGTCGAGCGGTCGCTTCGCGTTCTCGACGGTGCCGTTTTGGTTCTGTGTAGTGTGGCTGGGGTTCAAAGCCAATCTTTGACCGTTGACCGACAAATGCGTCGTTATGGTGTGCCGCGTTTGGCTTTCATCAACAAGATGGACCGTATGGGTGCGGATGCCTATCGCGTCGCCAAGATGATCAAGGAAAAACTCAATGCCGACGCGGTCATGATGCAGCTGCCTATCGGAGCGGGCGAGACGTTTGAAGGCGTGATCGACTTGGTCCGGATGAAAGCATCTTTCTTCGAAGGTTCCAACGGCGAAACGATTCGCGAAGAAGAAATTCCAGCGAACATGCAAGATAAAGCCAAGCAGTATCGTCAGATGATGCTTGAAAGCCTTTCGATGTACTCCGACGAAATGATGGAATTGCTTTTGAGCGAGCAAGAAGTTCCTGATGACTTGGTCTACAAGGTGTGCAAGGAAGCTACCCAATCTCATCGCATTACGCCGGTGTTCTGTGGTTCAGCCTATAAGAATAAGGGTGTTCAGCTCCTGCTTGATGCCGTCATTCGCTACTTGCCAAGTCCGCTCGAACGAGAAATCAAGGCTCGTAAGGTTGGAAACGAAGCTGAAAAAATCGAACTCAAACCCGATACGAGCCTGCCGTTCGTCGGCATGGCCTTTAAGATCGTAGAAGATCCGTTCGGTCAGCTTACCTTTATGCGGATCTATCAAGGTAAAGCCGTTAAAGGTGAAATGTATATTAATCAGCGTACCGGCAAGAAGGAACGCTTCAGCCGTATCGTGCGCATGCACGCCGACAAGCGAGCGGAAATTGATGTCGCGGAAGCCGGGGATATTGTGGCCATCATCGGTGTCGACTGTGCCACAGGGGAAACCTTCTGCCCAGATCGCGATTACTGCTCGATGGAAAGCATGTTCGTTCCCGAGCCGGTTATTAAAGTTGCGGTTACGCCTGCCAGCCGAGCTGACTTCGATAAGATGGGCAAGGCGCTCAATCGTTTCCGCAAGGAAGACCCAACTTTCCGAATTTTCAACGATGAAGAAACGAGTGAAACGATTATCAGCGGAATGGGTGAATTGCATCTCGATATCTACGTCGAACGCATGCGTCGTGAATATGATGTCGACGTGAAGGTGGGTGCTCCCAAGGTGAGTTACCGCGAAGCTCCAGGTAAGGCCGTCGATTTCAATTACAAACACAAGAAGCAAACCGGTGGTTCCGGCCAGTTCGCTCACATCGTCGGCAAGATGATCCCGATTTCGACAGAAGGTGCCGTTCTTTTCGAATTTGAAGACAATGTTACGGGCGGACGCATTCCCAAGCAGTTCATTCCACCGGTGGAAAAGGGTTTTCGCGATTCGATCAACAAGGGACCATTGGCCGATTTCCCAGTCGTCGGTTCACGATGGGAATTGGACGACGGTAGCTACCACGACGTCGACTCAAGCGAACGCTCGTTCTATATCGCGGCCTGCGATTGCTTCCGCGAAACAATGCGAGCTTCGGACCCGATGTTGCTTGAGCCGATCATGAAGTGCGAAATTGAGTGCCCGGAATTGTATCAAGGGGACGTCGTCGGCGACGTGACTCGACGACGAGGAATTATTCAGTCGACGGACTCACGCGATATGGTTTCGTACATTGTCGCTGAAGTCCCGCTCGTTGAAACATTCGGTTATGCAACCGATCTTCGCAGCATGACCAAGGGTCAGGGAACTTTTACGATGGAACTTGCCGTCTATCGTGCTGTGCCTCGCAACTTGCAAGATGACATCATTACCGAACGCAAGAAGCAACAAGGCAAGTCGTAGTCATAGTCCTTCAGACCAAGAACTGTTCAAAGCCCAGTTGATATTTCAACTGGGCTTTTTTCGTCGACGTGGAATGCTGTTCGTCAAAACATTTTTCCGGGTACCAACCATAGGTTCATCCATTCAGTCGCCGCCCCATTTTGTCGATCCTTCTGAAGCTGGATTTGACTATCGAAAAGCGCGCGGAGATCGGGGAACTTATCCCGAAATTGTCGCCTTTTTCTGTAGGGTATTTGGACGAACCGAAGGACGGACGAAATCGCGGATGTTCGTGAGCATTGTATGCCAAAGGAGCTTGGTAACGCCACCGATCCCTTCATTGCGTCCGGATTGCACTTCGAACATCAATTGTTGAACCTTCGGGTTTGATCGAGCGGCTTTAAAAACTAAGCTCCGAATCAATTCAAGCTTTTCCCGCTTGGAATAGACGGCATTGTTGATATGAGCCCGGTAGAGAATTCGCGAATGATGTCTGCGGTATCGTTTGATAGCGGCATCAAAAAAACGAGTGTCGTCTTGGTCGGTAGCTTGGCCGATGGCATCGGCAAGCATTTCCGCCGAACGAAAAGCGTAGCTACAGCCATCGCCCCAAACGAAGTCGGTAGTAAGGGCTGCATCCCCTACGAGGGTCAAACCCGATCGATGATTCGGATTCCGGTAGTAGCCATGGGCTTTGATCATTCCAAAAAAATCGCCGACGCGTGTGGCTTGCGAAAGATCGGGGCCATCCGGCAGTTTCTTCAAGAGCTGGTGGTGAAACGTCTCGATGTCGGACTTCCAGATTTGTAGATTTTCTTGCGTGGTGATTGTTGCCAAGAGTGTAAGACCATTATCAGTCGGAAAAACGTACGCGATATCTGGTTCTAATAACCAAAAGCGTGTATCCGAACCGCTGCCCTGCCGAACGTTTCGATAGTAGGCCCCCCAACCACCTCGGATATTCGGGAATTCACGAACCGGGGTATTCGCGAGCCTCGCTGTCTTACTATGGCGACCGTCAGCGCCGATGACCAGCGATGCAAGAAGCCTTTCTTTCTGCCCGTCGTGCGAGACGGTGACTCCAATCACACGGCCGTTCTCTTCGATAAGGGATTCAAGCGAAACGCCGAACCTCAATTCGATTCCCGGGACCGACAGGGCAAGTTGCCGAACCATTGGGTCGAGGACTTCACGCCTCAAATTCAGATTCCAAGTTGGTCCACGCGCATCGGTTGGCGATTCAGGACTCATCGATATCCATTCATCGCGAAACCAGATCTTCAGCACGGATGGATGGGCCCCAGCTTTGAGCATGGGTTCTAGCAATCCAAGTCGTTCAATCGTCGGTACGGCCGCGTTCTGGATCAGATGAGTGCAAACGCGTTTGAATGAATCAGCCGCTTGACGACTTTCGATGACGATGACGCGATGCCCGGCCCGTGCAAGCAAAACTGCCGTCGTACAGCCAGCCAAACTAGCGCCAACGATGATAATTGCGCGTGGCATAACTGCTGCTCAAATTTGATGGTACTCTCAAGGTGCAAGAACCTTATAATAGCTACTGGTTACTTAAGCTGTCGAGCCTTTTCGGGAAACTGCGTGGTTTGTAAGTATTGTTGTCTCGAGACTAGTAGATTCGACCGTGGAATCCAGTATGTTATTGCCAGGCATAAAACTTGTCTTTGCTCTCGCTCGTGATCCTTTGAGGCGTCTCAAAAGCAGTTACGCCTTAGGCCTCGATTGGTCGACATCGCATGGTCTCTTGGTGAGAGCTAGGCGGCACCTTGTACAATTTGGATACTCGCAAATACTTGAAATTGGCGGCGAATGAAACCGACTGATCAACAACGACTTGCCGTACGAGAGCGACCGTCGCAACAGCCTGTGATGTACCAACGTTGGCAAGATTTGCTGTTCCTGCATTGGGTAATTGATCCTGAACGAATTCAAGCCAAGTTGCCAAAGCGGCTGACGATCGATTGTTTCGATGGCCAGGCTTACTTGGGGGTCGTCCCCTTCTTCATGAGGAACGTTCGCTTTCGTGGTACGCCGGCCATTCCTTGGGTCTCCAACTTTTTAGAGTTAAACCTTCGAACCTATGTCATTGATGAAGCTGGCAATCCAGGCGTTTATTTTTTTTCACTGGATTGC
>JANOAI010000292.1:0-5278 GCA_031411055.1 Pirellulaceae bacterium | reverse complement strand
CACGTAGGTCAGTCTCTCCGAGACTGACACCTCGACTTTGTCGAGGATTTCACGAGTCTCGGAGAGACTCGTCTACGTGAATCGCCCGTTTCCCGACTGGCTATATGAAAAATGAAAATGCTTTAAACAATTGCGATTGGAGAAAATCCTCCGATTTGTGTCCGAGAAAGCCTTAGGCCGATTTCAAGAATCGACGCTGGAGAAGACGCCGAAGTAGCCACCGCGGTAAAATGCGGAGAAGAGCTGATAAAGCGCGAACGCCGAAGCCCGGATAGATCGTCGCAGAACCTCGTTCTACCCCTCGCAATGCTTGTGCCACGACCACGTTGTTGGGCTGTTTGAGGAAGTCTTCCCCACGTCGATCAATGTCTTTGCCATCGATGCGTTTGGCCGTTTGGCTGAAACTTGTGGGTGTTGGTCCGGGACAAACAGCCGTCACCGTGATATTCTCGTTTGTCAGCTCGATCTTGAGTGCTTCGCTAAAGCTCGTCACAAACGCTTTCGTCGCGCCGTAGATTGCCGCCGATGGACGAGGCATGTCACCAACGATCGAACTCACGTTGAGGATGGCGCTCGGTCGCTGGCGTTTGAGAATGGGTAACAGCGAATGAGTCAACTGAACGAGCGCGGTTACATTGACGTCAATCTGTTCTTGATTGCGAGCAGCATCGGCTGACGCGAAATCGCCATAGTCTCCTAAGCCTGCGTTGTTAATCAAAAAGTTCAATTCGAACGCGGTGTTGTTGATGAAAGCCAGGACTTTCTCGCGGCCCGCCAACGTGGAAACATCGGCCGCGCATACAGACGCTTGGAGGCGAGGATTGATGGCGAGGAGCATCGCGTGGACTTCATTCAATGCTACTTCTCGTCTCGCGACGAGAAGCAACTGCCGTGCACGCGGTGCAAGTTGCCTCGCAAACTCAACGCCAAGGCCAGCCGAAGCTCCCGTGATCAAGACGCTCGAGTTTTCGATGGAGAAAGTTGGTTTCAATCAAGCCTCGGACGATTATTCCAATACCGATCGGTTTTTCGATTACCCAGTTTTAGGTTTTCGACTTGCCTGAAACGACACGCAAGCCGATTAAAACTTTTTCGTCGGCCAATTCGACTTCATGAAATTCGACTTCAGGAATCGGAGCCTCAAGAAACTCAATCTTCAATGCCAGGGTCTCACCGGCGATAAACGCGTTGTTGTTCTTGATCGCTGATTGGATTTTTGTATCGGACGTCACGATCAATATTTCGATGCGGTCGGCAAAGTCACATCCGCGACTCTTTCGCAGGTCTTGTAAACTGCGGACTGTGTCGCGAGCCAACCCTTCTTCGATCAACTCTTCTGTTAGTTCCGTCGAAAGAACCACAACGCATTCTTTGCCTTGGGCTGCTGCCCAACCACTTCGGGCCTGCAAGCGAACTTGGATATCTTCGCCATCGAGAATGAGCGACTGACCGTCAAGGTTCAGCTCAATCTTGCTATGATCGGTCATTTCACGCAGGAGCGTCGCTCCATCGGCTTTCCCCAGAGCAGCCTTGACCTTCGGAAGCAACGGTCCGACGCGCGGGCCAAGCTTGCGAAAGTTGGGTTGAACAGAGTATTCGATGTACGGACTGGAACCGCCAGCGTAATGAATCTCTTTAACATTGAGCTCTTCGCGAACGATGTCATCATGAGCTTTAAGCCAATCAGCATGTTCTGTGTTGGCGAGCGTGACTTCAACGCGTGCCAATGGCTGGCGGACTTTGAGCTTTGCTTCCATCCGAGCTGATCGGCCAAGCGACGCGATTTCGCGAAGCAGTCGCATGGACGCGGAAAGTTTGGGATCGCGAATGGCGGTGTCCGCTGTTGGAAAATCGCAAAGGTGAACACTCTTTCGAACGCGCCCGGCCACCGGTTTGGTCAAGTGTTGCCAAAGCGCTTCGGCCAAGAATGGAACGAACGGCGCGATCATCTTGCTGATCGCAATCATACTCTCGTACAAGGTCCAATACGCGTCGAGCTTGTCGATCGAAGTTTTGTCTTCAGACCAATAACGTGATCGACTGCGTCGGACATACCAGTTGCTCAAACCTTCGGCGAGCGAGGTTAAACTTTGGCAAGCACCGTAGCTATCGTATGCGTCCATTCGAGCCTGAACATCTTGGATGGTCCCTGCAACTTCCCCCAATATCCAACGGTCAAGTTCACTTCGCGCGCTGGCAGGTCGATACGATTTGGCTTGCGCCAGGTCTGACGAGGTAAGCTGATCTAAGGATCCGGTGATTTCGCTGGGACCGGCGAATTCATCGATCTCGGCATAAATGGTGAAGAAACTGAAGACATTCCACAACCGCAGCATGAACTCAGGAATACTGTCGCGAATAGCCCGTTCACTGTACAGAATCGAATTCCAGGGCGGCTGAGCTGAATAAAAATACCAGCGTAAGGCATCAGCACCAAAGCGATCAAAAATTTCTTGTGGGCTGCGGTAATTCCGAAGTTGCTTGCTCATCTTGCCAGACTTACTGACGTAATCCTGACCACAACCAGCTTTAGCCTCTTCTTCCGTCAAGAATCGTTGCTTGCCATCTTTACTCTCATACCATTCGGCCATCATCAATCCGAGGACGATGCAGTTGCGGAATGGATGCGGATAAGCCAAAGAATTCGCGTTCGGTTGCGATACGGCTTTTGCGGCGACTCCTCCTTCGGAAGGCTTGGTCGACGCGGCATCTGCTTCGGAAAACAAAAGAGTACTGATTGCGAGCTGGCTGTAAAACCAACCGCGTGTTTGGTCGATAGCTTCGCTGATAAAATCGGCCGGGAACTGCTTTTCGAATGATTCACGATTCTGGTGCGGATATCCCCACTGTGCAAACGGCATCGCTCCGCTGTCATACCAGCAGTCGATTACTTCCGTAACGCGCGTCATCCGCCCATCTTTTGCAAACGGCGAGTCATAAGTGATGGCGTCGATATAAGGTTTGTGGACCTTCAGATCCTCGACCAAATTTAGATCGGCGGCTTTCGCCTTTGCCCAAACGTCCTGGCCCCGACAACCGGGCTTGGCAAGCAGCTCGTCGTAGCAACCGATCGCTTCCATCTGGCCTGTTTTCTCGCAAACCCAAATCGGAAGCGGTGTACCCCAATAACGTTCTCGAGACAAAGCCCAGTCAACGTTGGATGCGAGAAAATTCCCGAACCGACCGTCTCGGATATGTTCGGGATGCCAACCAATCTTCGAGTTGTTGGCGAGCATCGCATCGCGGTATGCCGTCGTCCTAATAAACCAGCTTTCGCGAGGATACTGAATGAGCGGGTCGGATTCCGCACGCCAACAGAACGGATAGTCGTGAACGTATTCTTCACGATGCCACAAAGAACCTTCATCTCGTAAACGACGAGCGATCAGCTTATCGGCGTCCTTCACCCAAATGCCCTGATAGTCAGGAGCCTCGGCGGTGAATTTTCCATCGGGATCGACGGCGCAAATGAGTGTCGGCCCTTCGCCGGGCTTAAATCGAGCTTGTTCTTGAAGAAGGAGATCAAAGTCGACTTCGCCAAAGGCCGGAGCAATGTGAACAGCACCGGTTCCTGAATCGATCGTTACGAAATCAGCGGCGACAACACGCCACGACAAACGTTGCTTGTCACCCGCCTTGAGCGATCCAACCGTGGAACCATACGCACCATGGTAGTAGTCAAACGGCGGGCGGTAAGCTTTGCCAACCAGCGATTCACCCGTTACCGTTTTCACGATTTTCAAAGGTCGCTTGATTTTTTCGGCAAGTTTTTCCACCAAGGCTTCGGCGACGACAACCGTCTCGCTCAATTCCTCGTCGATACAATAGGCGTAGTTCAAGCTTGGATTCACCGCTGCAAATTGATTGCTTGGTAGAGTCCAAGGCGTTGTTGTCCAAACGACGAGAGATGCTTGTTCACCCTCCAGTGGAAAGCGAATGTAAACGCTTGGATCTGCAACTTCGCGATAGCCTTGGCCTACTTCGCCACTCGATAAGGCTGTTCCGCCTTGAGCCCACCACCAAACGATCTTGTGTCCGCGATAAAGCAAACCACGTTCGAATAGCGTCTTGAGCGACCACCAGACGCTTTCGACGTAACTTTGATGATAAGTAACGTACGCTTCGGAAAGGTCGATCCAAAAGCCGATTCGCTCGGTGAGCCTTTCCCATTCCTGCATATAGCGCCAAACGCTCTGTTGGCACTTTTGGATAAACGGTTCGATTCCGTAGGCTTCGATTTCGGATTTGCCGTGGATGCCTAGTTCTTTACAAACTTCGACTTCGACGGGTAATCCGTGCGTATCCCATCCCGCTTTGCGAGTGCAGCGATAGCCTCGCATTGTTCGATAGCGTGGGAAAAGATCTTTGATAGCCCGAGTTAAGCAGTGTCCTGGGTGTGGTAGGCCATTGGCAGTAGGCGGTCCCTCAAAAAAAACGAACGGCGGTCCATCGGCACGAAGCTCCAACGACCGTTGGTAGATTTTGTGCTCTTTCCAAAAAGAAAGGATCGATTCTTCTTGTTTTGGAAAGCTGACGTCGGTTCCAACGGCGCTGAAGGAGGCCCCCTTCGCCGAACTAGATTGGCTCGTCGTCATCAAGATCTTCCTCGTCGTCCTTGCCTAAATCTTCGACGGCTCCATCATCGGCAGGCTCAATTTGGTATTCGTCTTCGAGCTCTTCTTCGAAATCGTCATCGAAGTCGTCGTCAAAGTCTTCCTCATCGAAGTCATCAAATGGGTCGGCTTCAATCTCTTCGGCGCCGGTTGTATCATCATCGACTTCATCGTCGATTTCTTCTTCCTCGTCCTCGCCCCAAGAGCTAGCTCGTGGTCGAAAGACAGGAGCCTCAGTTTGCAAGGCTTGTTCATACCAATCCGACGAAGCGGGGGTAGCTTCGGCGAGTGGATCGCCCATGGGTGGGGGACACGTTTGAATGAGCGTTTCGGTCGTGGAAATCAAAGAAAAACTCCGTTGTCACGGGGAATCCGGTCAATTAGGAAGCCCATAAGTTGGCCCCTTCCCCTCACTCTGTCAACCCGTTCCCAATCTACTCGTAAATCGGGTAGCATCCGTTGAAGGCCGCTTCGCAGAAAACCCCGGGATCATTGAAGCGTTGATTCCGATCGAGGGCCGAAATTGCCTGAATATCTTGCTCAGAAAGCTGGATGGACTGCGACGAAAGATTCTCTTTGAGCCTCTCAACTCGGCTACTTTTGGGTATTACCGAAGTTCCGCGGTTGACACCCCATGCCAAAACGACCTGGGCAGGCGTTTTTCC
>JANOAI010000291.1:0-1710 GCA_031411055.1 Pirellulaceae bacterium | reverse complement strand
TCTTCAGTTTTGCAACGATTTCGGGATAGGTGGCAGCGACATCGTTCGCTTCGCCTGGATCACTGGCTAGGTTGTAGAGGCTCGAGACAGGCCCCCCTTTTTTCTTCTTGATTTGAGGATCGTTGGAATTCTTGCTCTTACCCTTTTCTTCGTCGGCTGGGGCTTTCAAGAAAAGCTTCCACTCGCCTTGGCGGATGGCAGCCACATTGGCACCGCTCAGATAGAGATGCGTGTCGCGAACGGGCCCGGCTTCGGCATTGAACATAAGCGAAGTGATGTCACGACCGTCGAGGATACGATCCTTTGCAAGTTCAGCCCTTACTAGCTTTGCCATCGTCGGTAAGATGTCGATGTTTCCTGCGATTTGGTTGCAAACCGTACCAGCTGGAATTTTCCCCGGCCATCGCATAAGGCATGGTTCGCGGACGCCACCTTCAAAGTTCGTCCCTTTGCTACCGCGAAACGGTGGTGCGGCGCGGTTAGCTGGGCCATTATCGGATGTGAAGACAACAAGTGTGTTGTTGTCGAGCTGCAAATCCGAGAGAGTCGACATGATCTGACCTACCGACCAATCGATCTCTTCGATTGTGTCACCGATGAGTCCCATCTTACTCTTTCCTTTAAACGCATCCGACGCAGCCAAGGGAAAATGAATCATCGTGTGCGGAAGATAGACAAAGAATGGCTTGTCTTTTTGCGTCTTAATGAATTGTATTGCTTCCTCCGTATAGCGTCGCGTGAGTTGCGATTGATCCGGTTCGGTTTCGATGATCTTTTCATCGTTGTAGAGTGGTAACGGTGGCATTTCATTTCGCCCCGCGCGCATATCGTTGCTGTAGGGAAGACCGAAGTAGTGATCAAAGCCTTGTCGGGTTGGCAAGAATTCGGGGTAGTGACCGAGGTGCCATTTGCCGATCGCACACGTCGCGTACCCTTTTTGTTTGACAACCTCGGCGAGGGTGACTTCATCGGGATGCAAACCGATGGTATCGCGTGGAAAAAGAACCCCTGGAATGGAGACACGAGCGTTGTAGCAGCCGGTCATTAAGCAAGCACGCGACATCGAACAGACGGGAGTTGCGTAAAAGCTGGTGAATTTCATCCCCTCGGCTGCGAATCGATCGAGGTGTGGCGTTTGCACTTCCGTATTTCCAAACGGACCGATATCGGCGTAACCCATATCATCAATGAAGATAAGAACAATATTGGGACTTTTCTCCGACTGCGAATAGGATTGCGCAGAAACAAACACCGACAACAGCAAGGCAAGAAGAAAACGATTCATAGAAGGATGGGATTCATTGCGAGAGGAAGGGATGGGTCAGGTGATTAGTGCTTCGTCAAAGCTAAGCTTTACGGTACGACGGACTTCCAGTCCGTCGACAAACACTCGCACCGACGGACTGGAAGTCCGTCGTGCAGGTTCAGCTCAACCCTCATTTTAAGTTGTGAAGAAGCACTATTAGGCTTTGTTTCTAAACGAGCTTTCACGTAGCTGCGTCTCTCCGAGACGCAGAGGATTCGCGTCTCGGAGAGACGCGACTACGTGTTTAGAAACAAAGCCCATTTTACGCTATTATGGTCAGACTCATGGAGTCCGAAATAGGATTGGAACCGAATGGCCCTTAATTTAATCGAATGGACAGTAGCGGAACGGCGGAGCCGTCCGGTTCCGCCGGGCATTCTCGCACTTCACCGGACGGCTCGCGC
>JANOAI010000290.1:0-9272 GCA_031411055.1 Pirellulaceae bacterium | reverse complement strand
CGGAACGGCCCTGCGGGTGCTTTGCACTTTTGGTACCTGACCCCGTTTTCCAAGCCTACGTCGTTCATGAAAATGCTCTAAAGCTCAAGCTGCTTTGCTGCTCGTTGCCTCGAAAAAACGACCCATGCGATGCAGGCCACTAAGAGAAGTATCGATGAAAGCGTGATTGCTATTCCGATCTTCAAAAGCGGCGTCGTATATCGAAGTTGAACCGATCGTTCTTCGCCTTTGATCTGAACTCTTACAAACTGTCCTGCCAAATTGATTTTCGTTGCATCTGGCGATACGACGCGCCAGCCACCGTCGTCGAAGATCGGAAGTTCAACGAGAAACGCATGCGCGGTTCGGCTGGTAAAATCGACTTTCGTTCCATCCACGTGAACGTCGCGGAATTGAACTTGCTTCTCATCGAGGAGGGCTCCGTCCAATGAGAAAGTCGAGTGTTTCCAAGGTTGGGTGTGTCTTTCCGTTCTAGCTGAGACCAGCAGTCGTGGTGTGAAGGTGAAGTCGGCTCGAAGATTGCGAATGGGGAGGTCCGATCGAAAATCGAGCAGGTGGAGTTTTCCCAGCATGGACATCGCTTGTTTTTCGCCAAGGGATGGATATGGTTCGGAGGTTTCCCTGTCGCAAAGTTCTTTTACAACATGGCATTGCCAATCTCCAAATGTCCATGGAGCGATACAGATGCTTTCGCTTTTAGACATTTGTTGCACCGAGTCAGCGACCGCCGAGTGGAGTGTCTCGGGATTCGTAACGGTAATTTGATTCACGGAAGCTAGCCACAACTGCAGCATCGAAATAATCATCAGCGTTTGAAGTAAGCCGGTTGAATCAAAACGCATCGATCGCTTTGCCACGGCCGAGACAACAAAGCCTAAGCCCAATAGCTCCAAGCCGGACCATCCCAAATTGCGGACCGCTGCGGGGATATCGATTGCACCGCACCAACGGTCCACGGCAATGCCTTGCAATTTTGCATAGCAGACGCCCGTAAAACTTGGAACGAATACAATCGCAAAATGAAACAGTAAAACAAGCCCTCCGAAACAACCAACCCATAGATGAAGTTGCGTCAATCGGCGCTTGGTTGCACCTAAATCGACTGCGTTCTGAGACGTTGAAACGGAGCCAACGATCGCGCAAATCCCCCAAATTAGAAACGTGGTCCATTTAGCTGGATAGCGGAAGGCCTCGTAAATCGGCAAGCAAAAGGACCAAATGGGATAAAGTCCAAAGTCGAAACTGCTCAGCATTGCAATCAAGACGATCGTGGCACTGAAGCGTGTCATGGTGAAATGCGAAATGGCCTGTTCGACATCGTCGCACGGTGACGGTTTCCATTGGCTTATCGAGCACATGCTGATCAAAAACAAGAGGAATACCGATGTTCCGACGTGTAGCGAAGGAACCCACACGCGACCATCGCTGGGAAATATTTGGCTCCAACGCGTATGGATGGGGCTGAAGCTTCCGAAAAAATTGGGGGCGATCATCGTCACCCAGTGCCATGGTTGAGTTGCGAACTGCAATCGCTCATCGTGTTTCGAAGCCATGGCGTTTGAATTCGCTTCGCCATCGATCTCTGTTTCCCGTCGAGTGGAATTCGTTGGTTGAAACGAATTGAGTTGACCACTGGCTCGTTTGTCGGAAAACGGGACCAAAAGCCGACGTGAAGCTTGAGATGAATTTTCGACATCCATACGCGAAGAATGCTTCAACCAATTCCACGTTGGAGCAATTTGGATGGCCGCCAATCCAACCGCCAAGACCGATGCGGCAACAAGGAGCGTGATTGAAGAAATGGCCCTTCGACCCATTCCTGCTTCAGCCCGACGAGAAAAGAAGGGCTGGATCAGACTGGTCACCCATGAGCTCACAACGAATACACACCCCAACAAAATAACTTGGTATGCCGATTGCGCGTCGCCTCCAAGGACCTGCATCGCCAGGGGAACAGCCAGAAAGAGTGTCTTTTGGAGTGCGATACGAAATGTAATTTGGGTCCGGTTCGAGACAACTTGCCACAAACCAAACATGGCCCAGGGGAGCCAAGCGGCGCCAACCAGATACGGCGGGTTAAAGATCTGAAAAAAAACCGGTCCACTCAGTGTGTAACCCCAGGCCGCGAGTTGATTGAACCATGGGTGCCAGCGAAGCAAACGCCCGCAACAAATCCAGCCAAAGTAAGCGAAAATCAAGTGGCCGACCAAGAACCAGCCAATACGATGCTCGATACTTCCCAGCTTCAGCAACAATCCCAGCCTAGGTGGATAGAAGATCATCGACGTCGGTTCTGCGGCGACTGAACTTCCGAAGCCATCCCAGGGATTCCATGAAGGTACCCAGCGTTCGAAGCCATCGAGCGAATCGATATAGCTCCAAAGAGGATAAAAAAAATGAAGCGTGTCGCGAAACGCCAGGACTTTTCCGGACCACCAAAGCGGGGAAAACGCAATCAGTATTGCGACGGGAAAGATAATGCTTGGCCACCAAAGCCGCACGGCAGAACGCATGAATTCGGCTTCGATTTAGAAAAGAATGAACCTTGGACGTAAGTTGGCTGTCATTCGGAATGATAGTTGCGGTTAACGTTGGCTTGAAGGGACCACTGCCATGACCTCTGAATTTAATCCCAATGAAACCCACGGAAACGAAGCTGGATTGTTGACCAATCACATGCAGTGGGAGACTTTGTCGAAGCAAATTGAGAAATGTGCAGGTTTTGAGGCGCTCGAAGATAGCCTAACTGCCGCCCTTGAAAAGCTGGAAGATGTCAACTCTGCATTCAGGACCAATAACTCCGTCCGGAAATCTCTGGACCTCAATAAAAGCCGTCGCGGAGAGTAGGCGACGGCTTTATCAAAACTCAAATGGATCCTAAAGCGACGAAGAAAGCATCAGCTTGATCGACACCCGGTCGAGCATTCTTTCGCGACGAAACGAGTGGTGCTGTTGCCAAAGTACTAAAGCTCTGGGCGGATGGAGCGGTCAACGATCTTAGACTACTGAGCCCCAGCCCTGCACGAACCGCATTGACGTCGAAGGCGTTTACAACACCATTCCGGTCGACGTCTGAGGCATTGGATACGACGCCACCGTTGAGTCCAACTTGGGCTCGAACTAGATTCGTATCAAAAGCGTTGATCGTGACTTGCGAGGCAGGGAATGGGGTCGATGGTGTTACGTCCAACCGTGCGTTCCCAAAATAGAAAACGTCATTGGCCGCTAAGCCCGTATTGGCGTTTGCAAGAGCCGTGACTCGCAACCAACCGTTCTGGATTGCATTGTCTGGAAAGACGAGCTTAACACGTCCCGACCCGCCCGTTCCACCTGTTGCAAACGTCGACACGGTCAATGCTGGAGTGATGGTTACGAAGTTGGGGACTGAACTGGTAAAGTCTGTCCAGGTCGCAAATTGGAAGCTCGAAGCGTCGATTCCCGACAAATTACTGGAGGCGTTGAGATCGACAACGATCCCGTTAAGCCCTCGAGAGTAGTTGGTGTAGTTATTCGTTGTAGTCGTCGTTTGACCGCGCAGCAAAGCGACTTTGGTCGTATCGATCGCGCTCGTAGGATTTACGGTCGAAGCATTGTTGGCTCCGCTTGTTCCAAACCCCGACGCATTGTTGTAGAAGACTTGGCGTCCAGCGATCACGGCGTTACGTGTATCACCGACGACACTGACGTTAGTTGCAGTCGCTGTATTCAATTCGGTTGTGATACCGGCTGAGGCAGCCAAGCCAACATAGACCAATGAAGGCATGGCAATCGTGGCCGATCCGATATCGGTCCAGGTTACTCCATCCGCCGATGTCGCACCGGTGAATAGGTTGCCAAGGCGCGTCACACGAACCCAATAAGGTGCGTTGCGAACAAGATCGCTCGCCGTGGTCGCACTCACGCCGACTGCGGTGCGCGACGAAAACTGAGCTGTCCCGGTGTTTCCTTCACGCAAGGCCATCATGGCGTAGCGCGAGCCTGGGGTCAACGCTTCTCGAAACATGACTCCAAACCGTGTGCTCGTCCCACCAGTATCTTCGAGACTTGCAACACGAGCCGTGATCGAGCCGTCACCATTCAACCGCTGATGTGTATAGCGGAAACTGTCGGTCGTTCCCGAGATAGCCGTTCCACTGCTGACAACTCGGAAGGTCGTTCCGGAGTAGGTCGTTGAACCAACGCCGGAGCCGGATACTGTCCCAATGTCCTGGGCTGTCCAAGGCGATGGAAGGGACGTGACCGTCGGCGTCGCAGTAAAAACGAGATTGAATAGGCCTACGGAAAGTCCCGCCGTAGCAAGTACACGGTAATAGTATTCGTTACCGGGTGTGACTGTGCTATCGGTGTACGTTGTCGTGCCCGATGGAACCGTTGTAAGGTCTGAAAAGTTTACACCATTCGTCGATCGGAGAATGCGATAGCCCGTCTCCGTTGCATGATCAGTCCACACAATCGAAATGGCGTTGCCACCAATCGCGGAGAAGGCCAAGCCAGTTACGGCCGCCAATCGCGTTCCGCCCGAAATGACCGTCGATGGCCCATCTCCGAGCGCACTGGTCGGAGTCACTCGATAGAAATAGGTCGCGCCTGACGTGAGACTGCTATCAGTGTAACTCGGGATATTGGCACCGACCGTAGTGAGGGTGGTGTAAGCCACGCCATCGGGCGATCGTTCGATGCGATACCCCGTTTCACCAGATGTCTCAATCCAATCCAGAACTAGCTGAGTCATCGAATACAAAGTCACCTCGAGATTGCCAATAGCGCTCGGTCGATTGAGTTCGCTGACGATCGTCGATGGAATCGACGCCCCTGAGGCATTTAACGCTCGGACTTGATAAACGTAACGCATTGTCCCGACCAGCCCTGGGTCTTCGAAGGTCGTTGCGTTTGCTGCAGTCGTACCTGCTGTTGTGAATGTAACGCCGTCGATCGAGCGTTCCACTCGGTAACCGGTTTCGCTTGCTTGGTCGGCCCACGAGATTGCCAAGCCAGATCCTGTCGCCAGCGTCACGGTGACACTGGTTGGGGCTGGCAATCCATTTGGCAAGGGCGTCGAGTCGCCCAGGCTACCCGTAATCGCGACGTTTTCGAACTCAGCCGCCGTAAATAAGCGGTCGTTTTGAGCGGTTGCGACCAATCCAATTTGAACGGTAGCGTTCATAGCAACAGTCGCGGGCGTTCCGACGGTCGTCCAAGTTGTTCCGTCAGGCGAAGTCGATGCGGTAAAGACGTTGCCCAACCGTTGAAGGCGAACCCAAATTGGTGCGAAGGCTGCAGCCGCCGTTGAAGTCGTCGTCGAAGTACCATCGGTCGTGGAACGACGAATGAATTTGACACCGCCCGTCGGAGTTGGCGTCAACGATACATGCTTTGCCCCTCCGGCCAACGATTCGCGAATTTCGATCCCCGCCTTGGCATTACCCGTTGTATTCACCAATGAAGCGACTCGGGCAATGATTGTCCCATCACCCGTCAGTGTTTGCCGAGCAAACTGCATCTCGTCTGTCGTTCCACCAATATCGGCACCCGACGCGCCCAACACAAAGCTGTTCGTCGAAGTATGGAATTGAGCGAAACCGGTAACGCCGACTACACCAATATCTCCAGCCGACCAATCAGAAGGAAGCGATCGAACGGCAATGTTGTATGTCCCGAGGTCTCCATAGTTACCGTGGCTGGAAACAATCGCGTAGTACGTACCTACCGGAAGAACCAAAGTGATCTCTTGATCATTTAACGTCGGAGCATCCTTGGCCGCAACTAAAACGCCGAGCACATCGTAGATCTCTAGCTTCAAATCGACCCCGGATGGGAAGTCCGCTAAGGCAGAAACTGTGATTACCTGCCCATTCGAATTGAACGAAAAAGCGTCGACGTCGCTCAATCGTTCAATAATACCGCTGGCGTACTGGACGTCGTTCATCGAAGTCAACGCCGTTGCCGTCGCAATCGTACCGCCGAAATCATCGACCCGGAAACCATCGCCAACCGGTGATTGGCGTGGGCCGATTTTGCTCGCGATAACAGCAACATCATCTTGTAGGACGCTTGCGTTCGACGTGTGGCCAATCACAAACTTGCGAACACGTTGTGCGAAATCGACCCCCATGATCGGCACGTGCAATTGGTCATAGCCGCTTGAATAGTCGGCAGTCTCAGCCCCAAGAAGATCAAAGTCTGATTGATGCGAAAGTCCGAAATTGTGACCGACTTCGTGCGCAATCCCCGATTGCCTAGAACGCGCATCGCCACTGTTGTTAAAGCAGCGAGGTTGCGTGTTGGGGAAGACGTTGACTCCGCAGTAACCGCCAACAATGTTGTTGCCAATGGCCGCCCAAACTTTGGGTTGTACGGTCGCAGGTTGGACGGTCGTCACGTCCGTATCGAACATCGCGAAGTAGGTTGCGATGTGTCGCCAAGCTTCGGCAATGGACTTCTGCTCGGCAGCGTTGAATGTCGTCGCATCACCATCCACGTCATAGGCTAGAGTGTTGGTTATGGTATCGCCGTCAAAATCGAGGAAGACCGACGTTGGTGATCCGACACGACTGTTGAGAATGGGCATCCCATTGGCAAGCGTGGCAAACGACAAGGTCGGAGCGGTAAATCGGCCGATCACAGCAGGTGTCGATAAGGCCAACAAGTCCGCCAAGCCAGCCGCATCTAATTGGAGCGCCCAATGGGTTTCGTCGACGACCTCGGTCGGTTCGCGGGTATCGGCAGCATATTGATGATTGTCCTCGTGTGGCTGCTCATCGTCCGAGTCCAAGGAAATAGCGCCTTGGCTGGCCGATAACGCCGTCGGCCATTCGCTTGGCAAATTCGCAAGATCACCGGCCATGAGCGTTCGAGGCTCAAGTTGCTCCAATCGAAGACGGTTTAGCCTCGTACGGCGACTAAGTCGAGCCAAACGTGCCTTGCGCGAAGTCGCTGAAAGCAGGAAGAGGTTCCATGCAACCATGATGATTAGGAGCCAAATGAGAGAAGGGAGAAGAGAGGATTAGCAAACTAATCGAAATGAAATCGAATGACTTGATCCATCGACGCGGTTCATTGTACTCAGGCAGTTTTGGGGCCGAAAGGGACACTTTTTCCTAGATAAGCAGTTCCTGCAAAAAGTGTATTCTTGCCAACGCTTCGCTTCGAAATGCGCACAAATTTTCCTGGCGGATGTTGGTTCGATTGGCCAGAACGAAGCCTTGTTTCGAGAAGTCGAACCTTTTTCGCCATCTAGCGTCGACTTAGGGGACAGCTAAAATCTGTCTAGTTTGACCGTCCTATTCGTCCGCTTTGGGGATAGTGCCAACAAAGTGCTTGTTCAAAGCCATCTTTGAACAACCTCTTTGCAGGTCCGATTCGGCACCGAAAATTTGGCTGGAGGACTTTCAAACGGCATGCCCTCGTAGCTCAGTTGGATAGAGCGCGGCTTTCCTAAAGCTGAGGTCACACGTTCAAGTCGTGTCGGGGGTGCTGGTTTTTATGCGGGATTCGCGATTTTCGGGGTAAGTGAATCTCAGTCAGTGCACCAAAATTGCACCAAACCAAAAGTCAAAAACGGAAACGAGTGACCTAACGAGTCAATTGCTTTGCTACCTTCGTTGATCGGAGGTAGCTATGAGAAAACCGTTTTTCCGTACGTCCAACGAGTGTTGGTATGTTAAAGACGAGGCCGGCAGATTCATCCGGCTCGACCCGAACAAGACGAAGGCCCACGATCTTTGGAAGTCGATGCTCAGCAACGCTCAGAGCATTGCGGGGAAGATCAACGTCGGTGTTTTGCTTGACGATTTTTTGACCGAATACGAGCCGTTATTGTCGAAAGAGAAGTTTGCGAAATGCAAGTTTTTCGCGCAGAGCTTTGTTGACTATGTCGGATCGGAACTCGAGTCCGATTCCGTAAGCTGCGGACAGGTGACCACGTGGATGCAACAACCGCGACTCAAGGACAAGTCGAGCGAAGTGGAAGGGGCTTTGCGTCCGTGGTCGTCCACCAGGCAGTCCGATGCGGGGGCGGCTATCAAATCGATTTTCCGATGGGCGGAGGATACCGGTCTTATCGTAAAGAGCCCAATCAGACGGCTCAAATTGCCTGCTAGAGCATCCAGGACCAACGTGATAGCTACCGACGTCCACTCGCAGCTCGTAACGGCAGCGATGGCTTCAGGGAGGTCCCGGTCTTTCGCGCTCTATCTGATCGCGAGCCACTGCGGGGCTCGTCCGCAACAGATTCGCGACGTTACGGCCGAGCATGTCTCGCCGGACTTTGCGACGATGGTGTTTTTTAAGCACAAGAATTTTGGTAAGACCAGAAAACCTCTTGTGGTGTTTGCGCCGCCATGCCTTCAGACGATTCTGAAAATCCTGGTTGCGGCGAGACCGATAGGACCGTTATTCCTCAACGACCGTGGCGGCCCTTGGCTCAAAGACACCGTTTGCCGACGAATGGCCCGACTAAGGGAAGATCTCGGGCTGGATAGCTCGGTCATCGCCTATGCCTACCGGCATACTTTTGCCACCGATGCCCTGCTCGCTGGCGTCGACGTAGCGACCGTTGCGGCTCTGCTGGGTCATTCGTCCATTGCGATGGTCAGTCGAGTCTATGGCCACCTGGCAGAGCATCCTGGGCATATTCACGAGGCAGCGGCGAAGACGGCTCGGAGACGGTTGTCGGGAGAGTAGAGGGCGAATTATCCTGCGCCGCGCAGGAGAATAAATTGTTCACACGACCGAATGCCAACGAACTCCAAAGAGGTCAAACATCGTATCGTGTATGTGGTCACCTAACTCACTATCGGTTGATCCTGCCAATGGACCGGTTCCGCAGTGGATGCCGTCGTAGAGTCGTTCGATAAATTCTTTCATGGATGGAGATGCGGCCAACAACACCGCATTCCCTGTTGCGATTGCCGCATTGTCCGATGCCTC
This sequence comes from Pirellulaceae bacterium, assembly GCA_031411055.1. Taxonomy (GTDB): domain Bacteria; phylum Planctomycetota; class Planctomycetia; order Pirellulales; family Pirellulaceae; genus JAIYDQ01. The sequence continues at coordinate 344 of JANOAI010000290.1, read as the reverse complement.
AACAACCGCAAGATTCGATCCGTTGCTATCCCACACCTGGGCCTGTAAACAATTGTGCGAATGACCTTGCTGGTTACTGTGGCTCCAGGGTCCGGGCGAGTGAACAACCCGTTCCATTCGAGTTGCATCCGATGTTTCTATTGGTTCCATAAAGGTTCTCTCCATTTCTTAACTTTGATGATTGCAACCGAATGAACGGTAGCGTTATCCGGGCCGGCAATTGGAGTCCTCACATCCGGTGAGGACTCCAATTGTCGGATTTGTTTTCTCTCTCGGTGTCGAGTGTATTCGGCACAACCCCACTCGTGAGGGCCAGCAATACTGGGTCTAGGAACCCAATGTGC
>JANOAI010000289.1:0-9473 GCA_031411055.1 Pirellulaceae bacterium | reverse complement strand
CATTGCATCTCTCCTTAGATGTATGCAAACTAACAAAGAACGCCCCTCAAAAGCTACATCAATTCTAGAACCGCTCTAAGAACGTGTTTTGAAATAGAAATTGCAGTTCGAAAACGGGAGGTCGAGATTCTTCGACCCTGGCAGGGACGGAGTTCAAAATCGCGCGCACCGGGGGTGCGCTGCTTCGCAGCGACCGCCGGCTAATATCTGAAATCACTTCGGGATGAGCACAGCGAGAAGCGGAACAGAAATGCCTCGACTTTAGCCTTGCCCAGTCTTAGTCCCCGCCCCGCTAGAAGCAAAAACAAGTTTCACGGCGAATAGCATTTCGAAATCTATCCGTGCGAGCGGTTTATTCCGAAACAAACAAAGGTACAGCGCCTTGAACTACGCTATTCCTTTGAAAAAATGGCTCTTCTTTTTTGATGCTGCCCAGACGATTATCTTCGTCGCCGAACCATACCCATCAATAGTCCAGCGCCAAGCAGCATTACGCACGATGGTTCCGGCACTGGGACTGGCGCGAACGCCGACATCCCAGTAAGACCGATAAGGGAGCCATCGCCGATTGTACCTACGAGAGACGCCGCTCCCGTAGCAAGGTTGATGGTATAGAGGCTTGGAGATGCGCCTAACGATGGGCTTAATGCAGCATAGGCAACACCGGTCCTAGAAATGTCGAAGGATGTTTCGTTCGCCGTATTCACACCCAAAGCACCGATTGTTGTCACAATGCCTGTGTTGGGGCTATTCGGAGTTCCATTGACATCACCAACCCGAACGAGTGTGTCTGAAGTCGCATCAATCGCAAACATCGTTGTTGCGGTTGATAGGTCGGTATCATTGCGATCATATGCAGCCGCAATAAAGTTTCCACCTGGGTTCAAACTGGTGTCGGTCCCCGCCAGTACACCCGTGATGGGGTTGTAGCGTATGCTAAGGTTCGTATCGTTGATAATTCGGATACGATCGGCCGCCGGATTAAAATCAAATCCCCAAAACGTTCCTGCAAAAGTCGCATCCGTGTTCCCTGGTACGCGCGTTGCTACTCCGGTGGAAGTGTCCAGTGTATAAAGGCGATAGGTACTACCTGGAGCGTTTCCCCATGCGTAAAGCGCACCGTTTGCAACACGAAAATCGATCCCCGCGATCTGTTCGCCACCAAGCTGGTCGACCAATCCTGTGATAGGGACGTTACTGACCAGCGTACTGGGTGCCGCACTATCGAAGCTAATGAGTTGTCGAAAAACCGTCGTGCCGTAAATAATTTCAGCCGACGCATTGGACGTCGCAAAAGAAAACCAACTTCCGAGAAGCAGGAACGCACACTGTTTAATTTTCTTCATGATGACGGACTCGTACATTGCAGGGCAAAAGATACGCTCAGGACAACCTGTAGCTTCAAGCATCGTTAGGCTACCCGATAACCCGCAAAATGCAACTTTTTTATAGAACTACGACTAAAATTCGAAAAAGAGGTCTTCAGTCTTGGAAAAGCTAGGCAAGAACGCGTTTTAAGAGACTCAGCGACGTGGGCGGAATTTGAGATTTGAAATTTGGAAACACTCCGGCCGTTTGAAACGACTTTGGCTAACAATGGGAGTAATTTGTTGGTTTGAAGGTATTGCAGGAGGATGGAAGCTCATTGTTAGGATCGCGGCCTCGACAGACATTTTCTGACCTGACTTGCAATGATCGATATCTGTCGCTAACTCCAAAGTAGGCGACTGGCTTAGCCTTTGTTGTAAAGCTGAACTAGCTTCGCGTGCATATTGCTCTGCATGAAGCGAGACAATTCGCGAGAGATGGCGACTTTGCTTTTAGAAAATCAAATAGGAGCGGCCGGACTCGAACCGACAACCAAGGGATTATGAGTCCCCTGCTCTAACCGTTGAGCTACGCTCCCGTGATCGGAATTCAAATTCGAATTCTGACCGATATCTGCTTCGAGTTTTTGCTTGATGCAACGTCGAAGTCCAATTCCTTGCTTGAATCAGGATGGAAGACCAAGTTTACACTCGATTTGCGATTTCGCGGAGATGGGTGCGGGAAGTTCTGGACAAGGATAAGATGGGGCTATGGAATTGTTTGCCAAAATCGAAGAAGACAACCTTCGCAAAAACCAACCGCTGGCAGCTCGGATGCGCCCCAGGAATCTGTCCGAGTTCGCTGGGCAACAACATTTTCTCGGCCCGGGGAAATTGCTTCGCCGTCTGATCGATTCGAAGCGATTGAGCTCGATCCTGCTGTTCGGGCCGCCTGGAACGGGCAAAACGACCTTGGCTCAATTGGTGGCATCGGAAACGGGTGGCAAATTCCGTACGCTGAGCGCGGTGACGAGCGGCGTCAAGGAGCTTCGAGAGGTGCTTGAATGGGCCAAGAACGAAGTTTCCGCGACAGGCAATCGCCCCATTCTTTTTATCGATGAGATCCATCGTTTCAATCGATCGCAACAAGATGCTCTGCTGCCAGACGTCGAAAGCGGTGTTGTAACGCTTGTTGGAGCCACAACCAGCAACCCGTTTTTTTCCGTCAACGGTGCGCTGTTAAGCCGCTCGCAGATTTTTCAGTTCGAACCCCTTTCGCCGGAAGATATCGAATTGTTGATGGAGCGCGCGGTTTCTGATCGGCAGCGAGGTTTCGGTTATATGGAAGTCAAGATCGACCCGGAGGCGATGCAGTTCCTAACGACGATCGTCGAAGGGGATGCGCGAAAAGCCCTCGGCGCGCTGGAGATCGCAGTTTTGTCGTCCAAGGAACGTCCGGTTCGCATCACTTATGAACTCGCTCGTGAATCGATTCAAGCAAAGACGATTCAGTTTGATCCGACTGGCGAACAACACTACGATATGGCGAGTGCCCTTATCAAAAGCATTCGTGGCAGCGATTGCAATGCGGCCTTGTATTGGTTGGCTCGGGCACTGGAAAGTGGCGAGGATATTCGCTTTCTTTGCCGAAGACTGGTAATTCTCGCCAGCGAAGACGTCGGAAATGCTGATCCGCAGGCTTTGGTGGTGGCCGTCTCGGCGATGCAGGCTTGTGAATTCGTCGGATTGCCAGAATGTCAGTTGACACTGTCGCAAGCGGTCATTTATCTATCGCTTGCCCCCAAGAGTAATTCGGCCACGATGGCGATTATGAATGCTCGGCGCGACGTGCGTGAAGGGAAAATTATTCCGGTTCCCATTCATCTTCGCGATGGTCACTATGCCGGCTCGGAGCGACTTGGTCATGGAGCCGGATATCAGTATGCCCATGATGCGGAGGGTGGAGTTGCGGCTCAAGAATACCTTGGCGTTGATCGGACCTATTATGTGCCGACCGATCGCGGATTCGAAGTAGAATTATCGGCTCGCTGGAATGCAATTCAAAAGAAACTAAGACCGAGTCAAGAGTAACGGATGCGATCAACTCTCTTTTTTATTCCACACGCCATTGGACCATTGCCGGTTGCTGGGTTCGGTTGGTTGCTGATTGCGTTGCTGGCGGTGTTCCTGCTAGGGGCGATTCGGCGAAAGAATCAGGGAGCAAATTGGGGGCAAGCGACGGGAGATTGGTTTGGATGGGCGATTGCGGCAATTGTGATTGTGTTTGTCTTGCCCAGAATGGAACCGATGCTGCCTGATGGCCAAGGAGGAGACTATCCAGTTGGTATTCCCATCCGCGGTTATGGCTTGTTTTTGATGTTAAGCGTTGTCGGTGCGGTTTGGATGACTTGGCTGCATGCACGTCAACTGGGACTGAGTATCGATAGCCTAATGTCACTGTCTCTATTCACGTTGTTGAGCGGACTGTTTGGAGCAAGAGTCTTTCTTGTTATTCAAAAATGGTCGGAGCTGAAAGGCGAGAGTCTTTTTGAGAAATTGTTGGAGGCCCTCAAGTTTACGGAGGGGGGACTGGTTGTCTTTGGAGGTTTCATCGGTGGTGCAATCGCGGTGATTGGGTGGGCGTTTCATCGCAAATATCGACTCCTGGTGATGGGGGATATGATTGTGGCTGGGCTTATGTTGGGATTGGCGTTGGGTCGATTGGGCTGCTTCATGAACGGATGTTGTTATGGAGGGGTCTGCGAGGCTTCGATGCCCGCCGTGAGTTTTCCGCGAGGTTCGCTCCCCTACATGGATCAATTGATGGCCGGGCGATTGCTTGGGCTGAAGCTGAGCGGTGATCCGAATTCTGCCGCTGGAGCAACCATTGAGAGTATTCGGCCTGGCAGTTGGGCGTCTGAGCAAAAATTTTCGAGTGGGGACCGGGTCGAGTTGATTCAAGCAGGATTGGTTCCGCCCGAACGAGGTTTAGATCCTGCTGGCCCACCGACCGTGGAAGGGGAGATCACGGTCAACCGTCGGCTCTATCGCCTCGACAAGATTGTGCCGCAGCGAAGTCTGCCGACCCATCCAACGCAGCTTTATTCCTCGTTGAACGCCTTTCTGATTTGTGGATTTCTTTTCTTTCTGTGGCCGAACGTCCGAAAGGATGGACTTGTCTTGGGTTTATGGTTGGTCATGTGCGGGTCGAGCCGAATGCTGGAAGAATGGCTTCGGATCGATGAAGCGGGCCAATTCGGCACGGTCCTGACAATTGCTCAGTGGATCAGCCTCCTCGGAATGATCGGCGGAGTGGCAATTCTGGCTTTTGTCAGAAAATTGCCAGTTGGTCGGGCTCGGTTGGTTGTAACCTAGGCATTTTCGCGGCTGGGAAATATCATGGGGCGCTCAGAATCGAATCTACCCTTTAATTGAATCAGCCTGTATGAGCCTTCAGATCTATATCAACGGCGAATTTTTCGACAAAGAGAACGCAAAAATCAGCGTTTACGACCATGGCTTGCTTTACGGCGATGGGGTTTTCGAGGGGATGCGAGCCTATTCCGGGATGGTTTTCCGGATGCAAGAGCACCTTGATCGACTTTATGAATCAGCTCGGGCTATTTGTCTCACAATTCCCATGGAGCAAAAGGCTCTGGCCGACGCGGTCAATGCGACGCTGGTCAAGAACAAGTTCGAGGATGCCTATATTCGCTTGGTAGTGACGCGTGGAGCTGGGGCGCTTGGGCTCGACCCAAACAAGACGAGCAATCCACAAGTCATTATTATTACCGATTCGATTTCCTTGTACCCGGTCGAGTTTTACGAGAAGGGGCTGTCGATCATTACGGCCAGCACCATCCGGAATCATCCGGCGGCGCTGAATCCTCGGATTAAGTCGCTGAACTATCTCAATAATATCATGGCCAAGATCGAAGGCTTGCAAGCCGGCTGCGTCGAGGCCCTCATGTTGAACCACAAAGGCGAAGTCGCGGAATGTACGGGCGACAATATTTTTATCGTTAAGAACGGTAGCTTGTTCACACCGCCCAAGGATGCCGGCATTCTCGAAGGAATCACTCGCAACGCGGTGATGGATTTGGCGCGAGAAGCAAAAATTCCGGTTGAAGAGCGAGCGATGACGCGGCATGATGTCTTTGTTGCCGATGAATGTTTCCTGACCGGAAGTGCTGCCGAAGTCATACCGGTCGTGAAAATCGACTCACGGCCAATTAAAGATGGACAAGTGGGGCCAATCACGAAGCAGCTCTTGGCTGCTTTCAAGACCTTGATTCGTCGAAAGAGTTAAAGAAGGAATTGCCATGAACGCTCAACCGAATCAGTCTTCGAACGAACCGACTCCGACCGAACACGTCGACCAGCCAATGCATATTGAATATGCGTCGCGCGTCGGTAAGTTACCACCTTACCTTTTCGGTAAGATCAATAACATGCTGTACCAGAAGCGTCGGGCTGGTCAGGACGTGATTGATTTAGGGATGGGCAATCCAACCGATCCCCCCGATCCCAAGGTGATTGCCAAGCTCGCCGAAGCTGCGGGCGACACCACGAATCATGGTTATTCCAAGGCCAACGGCCTGCTCAATCTCCGACGCGAAGTTACCAGCAAGTATCTTCGCAAGTATGGGGCGCGGCTCGATCCGGAAACGGAAGTCATCGCCTGTATCGGAAGCAAGGAAGGTTTCTCCCACATGTGCTTGGCCCTGATGGGACCGGGCGACACGGCCATGATTCCAGCGCCGTTTTTTCCTGTCCATCAGTATTCGATCGTATTAGCTTCGGGCAATGTCGTGACGTTAGATGTTTCGGATAGCGAGCGATTTCTCAAGAGCATCGCCTACACGTGCGAGACGATGTTCCCCAAACCGAAGCTACTGATTGTGAACTATCCACATAACCCATCGACGGTTACGGTGGAGCCGGAATTTTTCGTCGAAGTCGTCAAGCTTGCCAAGAAGTATGGCTTCATGGTGATTAGCGACTTTGCCTATGCGGACGTAGCATTCGATGGTTATCTTCCGCCGAGCTTCCTTTCCGCTCCCGGCGCGAAAGATGTCGGCGTCGAGTTCACTACGATGAGCAAAGGCTATAACATGGCAGGCTGGCGTGTTGGTTTCTGTGCAGGAAACGCGGCCATGATTCGTGGCTTGGCCGGTATCAAAGGCTACTACGACTACGGCATGTTCCAGGCGGTTCAAATCGCCGCGATCGTTGCTTTACGCGACACGGAATCGACCGTCGAGAAGCAATCCAAAATCTATCAAAGCCGTCGCGATGTGCTGCTTGACGGCTTGCATCGTATTGGTTGGGAAGCCGAGAAGCCACGGGCTGGGATGTTTGTTTGGGCCAAGATTCCTCAACCATGGGCATCGAAGATGGGCTCTATCGACTTTGCGATGCACTTGCTTGAGCATGCCAATGTCGCAGTGAGCCCGGGAGCTGGATTCGGACCGGCTGGGGATTCGCATTTGCGATTAGCGCTGGTCGAAAATGAAAACCGACTTCGACAAGCCGTCCGCAACATTGGCGCTTGTTTGAGCGCGACTTAGTGAGACAGTCGGGCTTAAAATGCCTTCGACGCATCGATGTTTTAGAGCATTCTGTGCCTGAACCGCTAGCCGATTTTTGGAAGTGAGAAATCGGCTAGCGCCTCAGGCTCACGTGCGTGTCGTTTAAGCCGGGCGGTATCAGGATTTAAAGAAATGAGCCGCATTGCTTCAAAGGAAGTTGTCGTCGCGGTCATGTTCGTAGCAGCGACGATTGTTTCGACGGTACTCAGCTACCGCTATAGCGACTCGATTACTGTTTTAGACTCAACGGTTTGCACCGATCAAGGGCTCTTCTCGTTCCAAATTCCGCTTTGCAGGCTTGCATCGACAGCTCCAACGTCGCATGAAGCAAGACGATTCGTTTGGAATGAGGGAATGTGGAAGTCTGGAACGAATGGGGGCAAATGCGCACTTCGCGTTTGGATGACTGCCCAGGAAGTGAAAGAGTCGGTCCCAAATATGGCGATGGTCGCCGACTTTGGATATTGGGTAGGCGGCTGGCAATCCGAAGCTCGTCCCGGTCCATTTATCGTCGTCTTTGCACCGATTTGGTTTGTTTGGCTGATCGGTTACCTGATGTTTCTTGCCATCGTCAAATACAAACCTCAGTTTTCGATTCGGATCCTCTTCATTGGAATATCGCTCATGGCCGTTTTACTTTGGGCGATCACGCTGAGAAGTTCAGAAACGGACCGAGCACGTGCTCCGCTCCCGTTTCAATCAGCGCAAGCTTGTGCGGACGGGGATCGTTTGGATCGCGTTCCGAACATGGGTCACAACTTGACCGGATTTTTTTTCGAAAGCATCGATCACGGATTCTATCGATGCCACATTCAGTTGTTCTAGATTCGGGGCGGGCGCGTCAATCGCAACGAAACGAACGCCGTCGTCAATCGTTGTCAGTTGATTTCGCAAGTAACCCTTCACGAGAGGATAGGGCCGCAAATCACGTGTGGTTGCGGCGGTAAATGCGTCGTATTGTTTTTTGTCGGAAAACGCGTAAATCGTTTGCGGTGATTCTTTGGCATCCAAGGCAACTAGTTGCACCCGAATCGGAGCATTCTCCTCGAGCAATACATAAAGTGGCAAAGGAGCGAGGTTGTCGATCATAGTGGTGCGTTGTTTCTCGTCGTGAGTGCAGGGGGCATGACGGTTGGTCGTGGAGATTCAGCCGCAATTTTATTCGGCTGTTTGGGCGTTGGACGGACGGTTAGTCGACCAGCGCGGAATGCTTCGGCCATGGCAAGCGGAATTTCGGCTTCTGCCAAGATGAGGGCAGCCCGGAATTCGGCAATCTTGGCTTTCATCAGTTGCGTCAATGCGACTGCTTCGGCACGTCGGCCTTCGGCAAAAGCTTGAGCGATCCGCACGTCGGCTGCGGCTTGATCACTTTGGAGTCTTGCTCCGATATTTTCGCCGATGACGAGATGATAAATATCGATCGAGACAATCGCGAAGGCGGTATTTTTATCTAAGCCGTTTTGCATGGCTCCTTTGGATATTCTCGACGGCAAGGCTAGAACGTCCATGTGCGAGTTCGACGAACCGATCGCGGAGATAATCGCTTGTCCGACACGAGCGATGATCGTTTCCTCGGTGGCTCCGCCGATCAACTGATCGAGTTGCGTCCTGACGGTAACGCGAGCATCGGCTCGGACTTCAACTCCGTTCTTGGCTACGGCGCTGAGCATGTTCGTTCCGGATTTATCCATCGGTGGACAGCGGATAATCATGGGCGAAATGCTGGTTTGAACGGCGAGCAAGACGTCGCGACCGGCCAGGTCAATAGCGGCGGCCCGTTCGAAATCGAGTTCGATTCCAGCTTGTTTGGCAGCGACACTCGCCTGCACAACTTTGGTAATATCGCCGCCGGCAAGATGATGAGCTTGGAGGCGAGCTGTGGTTGTGCCGTTGCGTCGATCAATGGATAAGCCAGCCTGCCGAGCCATGATTTTGGCATTCACGATTAAGCGAACATCCAGTTTGAGTAGGCTCATGACGATCAAGCTTTTCATGCTGACGTCGGCTCCACACATATAAGCTTGAAGCCAGTAGGAACCGAGCTTGGCGAATACGAAGACAAAGACAATACCGACGATGAGGCATGCAATGGCGAACCACTGCAAACCGCTAAAAAACAAACTCACTGAGAGCATGACCATCACGGCTGCCTCCTTACCTTTGGCAGACCCATTCGAGGCTCGTCAAAACAACCAATGTTTTTGACACAGCCCAAAAGCACGTCATCAAAGCGTCGGCGTGCTGGTTGCTCGGTAGATCGACGAGCAACTATTCGAGAGAGATTCGGCAGCCGTAGTCAGGCTACGCTATTTCCTTTCGCATCCGGAAAATCGTTCACGGCTCACAATTCTACCACATCCATGCACCGCAATTACGCAGAAACCCATAAACATCACGGCAATAACGAGTTAAGGCCGAATTAATTTTCCAACGCGGGGCAACGGGTGAAATTTCACCGGCTTTGAGATCTCCTGCTGTTTGCAAATTCGCCTATGTAAGAATTTCGATGGGTCCATTAAATTAGGGACGTCCTGAATGGCACTGAATCAGACTAGTCTGGCTGTAGCGGAACGGC
>JANOAI010000288.1:0-4910 GCA_031411055.1 Pirellulaceae bacterium | reverse complement strand
TTCAGAAAATTCGATAGCCCGTCCGGCAAACTGCACGTCGTCGAAATAGATCGTCGCCGAGCCACCTGACTTCATCATGTTCAGCACACCGAAACGGTCAAAGGTCGCGCCTTCCTTTTTAAAACCAGGCCTGAGCGCAACGGAGAATGTCGTCGTGTTTGGAAAGCGAATCTGAGCTTCTTGCAGTGAAGCTTCGGGCAACGTACCGTAGTCTTGGGAAGTGTGCGTCTCGCTCTGCATCGTGAAGCTAAACTCTCCATCGCCACCGGCGGATTGCGGATTGTAGTCGAGCGTCCAGTGATAGCGCGTGCCATCGTTCTTGATCGGTGTAGGCCGAAATTTCCCCGGCAGATAGGGCGTGATGAAAGTGCCGCACGATTGATTGCCACTGGTAATGAGTCTCACGGCGAGCCGACCGCCGCTCCCTTCAAAATCGAAGTGGAGCCCAAGCGAGCCGATGGGCCTTCCGCTACCGCCAGGTTGCTGCGAGTTAAAGAACCCAAAAAAAACTCCCGCGCCGGGTTCCGACTTCGTAACTGCGAAGCTACCCGAGGCACTGAATGCGTCATCGAGCGTCTTAGCCGACGACAGCTCCGCCGCGAAGTAAGCCGGGGTGGTTGAACGCTGGATGCGTCCGCCCATTTCGCCCCGCAACTTGCCAGCGTGATTCGTTTTACTGTACCCGAAGTCTTGAGTGACCTTCGGAAAATTCTTTGGGACAACGCGGTTGTGGTGCTCATCCCAACCCGGATCACGATCGAATGATTCGCTCTTGATCTTCCCATAAGAGGTTTTGTCGCTCATGTCCCACAAACGGATCGAAGTATCGCCGCCCCCGCCGCCGCTAGCGAGCGTGTTTCCATCGGGAGAAAACGTGAGCGATTCTACGCGACCCGTGTGACCGGTGATGGTTCGCAACAAACGCGCCGACGCAGTGTCCCATAGTTTAATCGTCGTATCTTTCGAGCCACTGGCTAGGCGTAGGCCATCGGAAGAAAACGCGATCGAGTCTACCTCTGCAGTGTGCCCTTCAAGGATACGCAACAATTTGGCCTTGGGAATGTCCCAAAGGCGTACGGTATTGTCGCCACTGCTGCTCGCGAGCAGTTTGCCATCGGGCGAGAGTGCAAGCGATTCTAAATCGCCCGTGTGTCCTTCAAGGATAACCTGTTGTGCACCGCTACGCGTGTCCCAAATTCGAATCGTCCGATCGCTCGCGGCCGTCGCGATCCACGTGCCATCGACTGCAAAGACAACTGATTTTACCCGCGCAGTATGGCCATGAAGAGTCTGCTTCAGGTTGCCGCTCGCCACTTCCCACAGCCGTACGGTCTGGTCGAGACTCACGCTTGCGATTGTCGTCTGGTCGGGAGAAAATGCCACCGATCGGACCACATCGGTGTGGCCTTCAAACGTGCGGAGTTTGTCGAATGTTGTCGCATTCCAAAGCCGGATCGTCCTGTCGCCGCTGCAACTCGCCAACATGTCACCCTTCGGTGAATAGACAACGCCATACACGTCGAGCGTGTGCTCTGTTAGCGTTCGCAGGACACGGCCCGACGCCACGTCCCACAACTTAATCGTACGGTCGCGGCTGCCGCTGACAAGGGTCCGACTATCCGATGAAAACTCGACCGACATCACCGACCCCTGGTGTCCATCGAGAATCCGCAGAAGTGACTCTGGCTCGGCTCCAGGCAACACTGGTCCGAACAAAAGAAGTATGAGCCATAGTTTGCATTTCATCATTGGACCGATTCTCGTGGAGGTACAACCGAAAGTTGGGTTCTTTAAATGTAGAAATGGTCGCGTATCCTGCTGGTGACTGTAGTTTTTTATTTCACTAGCCAACACAAGTCGTTCGAGCTTTTTTAACATACGCGATCCAATTTTTGACACACTGATTCTCAAGCGACATCACGCGAATATACCGTGGACGACTTCACCGTAGACGTCGGTGAGACGGAAATCGCGACCAGCGTGGCGGTATGTGAGTCGCAAATGATCGATTTCCATCAGATGGAGAATGGTGGCGTGAAGATCGTGCATGTGGACTTTGTCTTTGACGGCGTAGTAACCGTATTCGTCGGTTGCACCATAGGCCACCCCACCCCGTACGCCGCCCTTCCCACTCGTAGTTCCGCTGAAACACCGTTGCTCAAATCGAGCAGAAGCAAACTAGAAAGGAACCCAAATAGTTGACGCATGAACAAATGCTTTCGGTACTTTGAAGAATGATGACCTAAAAAAGGAAGCATGATTATTCCACAGACTTGCCATCAGTGCGATCAAGAATAAAGGGATATTCACGACGCTGTATTCTGCTGACGAGGTAGCGGATTTTTACCGCATGAACTAATCATTGACCGAAGAATGAAAAATGACCGTGCTTTCACTCGGAAACCTTGGCTTGTCACGAGTGAGAACAAAGAATTATGGAAGAAAGCCGAGGAAACTTCGTTCCTCTATTTCGTCGATTCCCAAGGCCGCTATGCCGACTTTCACGCTTTGCGTAAGACCTTCATTACCAATCTGTCGAAGTCCGGCGTCTCACCGAAAATGGCACAGAGCCTCGCTCGCCATTCTGATATCAATCTCACGATGAACGTCTATACCGACGTTGTGTTGGAGGACCAAGCCGTCGCGGTTGAATTGCTGCCAGAGCTGCCGGCATTCTTGCCATCTCCCACACCTATCAAGGCCTTAAGCATCCGTAAACAGCTTACCAAAATCGTGGCGACCGCCACTTGCAAACCCAGGACTTCATACTTGTCGTGACACTCAGCACTGCTTTGTTTGACTCTGTCGGTTGTAAACTTTCTGCCTCAAATCTCTGTCGCGTCGCGGTGGGGTCCACTTCAGTGCAAGTATTATGACACAGATCACAATCTCGACTCTCTCGCGTGGAATGGCATTTCGTGCTCCTGTCTTTCATTTGTCTCAAAGCCGTTGCCAGTTATTCGTAAAGCTCGAAGTCGCGATGATTTTCCATACAAAGGCATTACGGCTGCCGTTCCGATTCGGGAATGTGGATTGCGAATAGCGTGCAATGGTCCCAAACCTTGGTGTTGCGGTTTGTGTTGAAGCAGACAAAGAGCGTGCCGCCGTCGTCACTCAGCACCGAGCAATAGGTCCCATCCGGCCACCAGCCGTACTTCTCGCGAAAGTATTCTGACAAGAAGGCGACGACCTTTTTCGTCTTCGTCTTGGTGTCGAATTGGATGACCGGCGTGCCGTTGCGGTCGGCTCGGCCGTGCGCGCCGGGGATGTAATAGACATAGCGACCAGTGGAGTCTGCGTCCAGCGAAGCGATGTACGTCACATCGCCGATGGCTGCGAGGCCCAGCGACTTGGCCTGCTCGGACTTAACGTCGAATTCGTAGAGTTCCGGTGCGGCACTGGCTTGACCGGAAGCGACGCAGTAGATCTTGCCTTGCGGGGTTTCGAATGTCGTGGTTCGGGCGGCAAGCTGGACGCCGATCGGCGTCGGCGGGCCAGGCTTCGCCGGATCGAAGCGCACGAGTTCCCCCACCCCCTGCGTGCCAGGAACGTAATAAACCTTGCCGGTCGACTTCGCCCAAATAATGCACCGCGGCGGACCGTTGTCCCCTTGGTAAATCAGCTTGCGTTTCTTCAGATCGTAGGCAATGAATTGTATGTTCTGTAGCGGCGCGTCTTTCCCCTGAGCCGTGCTGCCGAAGAAGATCATCCGTTCGGGATCGACGACGCTGGTCGGGATGCAATGCTTTGCGACCGGTGTCTGCGCCACGACTTCTACCTTGGCCGTATGCGGGTCGACGCGGAGGATGTCGTCGCCCTGGTAGTGATACTTGTCGATCGTCGTACTTGCCGAACCGCGATGGGTCGAGAAGTAGATGTAGCCGTCGGGACACATATCAAGGCGACTGTGAATCTTCGCCGGGCTGTACGTCCCTTCGGGCCGATTGTAGAACGTCTTCAAGTCGACAATCTGACGAATTGTCTTCATGGCTGGATCGTATTCAAACATGCGGCCCGTGCCTTGTGGCGACAGGTGATCGCCGATGGCCGAATAAAATTTGCCGTTCGCGAAAGTGCCGTCACCCCAGTTCGACCACGGATGGCCTTCGTATGTTTGACCGGGATAGACCAACACGTCGACTGTCGGTGCGGCCTTGGCGATCTTGACATCGGTATGAATTCCCGCGACCGGCTTGAGAAACGCCTCTGACGTGACGGTGAGCGAAGCCTGACCATTGGGCAACTTCGGTTCTATCCACGCAGGTTTCGGAGGTGGTGTCTTTTTCACCCGCGGGGCCTTCTTGGCGCCAGGCTTGGTTTCCTCCGTCGCCTTGGCTTCAACTTTTGCATTCCCCTTGGCCGTCGCTTCTTTCTGCTTCGGCTCTGCCGCCGAATTCATCGAGACGCACAGGCCGACAATCAGCGCCGTCGCCGTCGCCGTCGCCATTGCGATCCAACTTCGCCATAAGATACGCATGAAAAAACTCGTTTAGAAAAATCGGTACGTGATGAGCTCACTAGAAAAACTTATTCGATCGTGAGCCGCTGATCGGCGGCGACGTTCTTGCGTTCGAGCTTGCCGCAGCCATGCGACAGCGTCACCTCGACGTCGACCGTCGCTCGCTCGCCGAGGCCGAAGTGGGCGATGGCCGGCTGACCGCTGACGTAGCCAAAACCAATCGCCAGCTCGCTGTGCCCGATCAACGCTTTGGGGTCGCCGAGTTTACCAGCCTCGTAGAGCTTAATCTTCGCCCCGATCCCTTGCTTGTTCACCTTCGTTCCATCGCCGCGAACGATGACTTGCAGCCACTTACCGCCGGGCGTTTCATTCTTCAGCAGCAGCGAGCGTTGCTCGGCCCACCAGCTGCAATAGAAAATGTCGAGCTTGCCGTCGTTGTCGAAGTCAGCGG
>JANOAI010000287.1:0-17265 GCA_031411055.1 Pirellulaceae bacterium | reverse complement strand
GAATCGCTCGCAACATCGCTGGAGTAAAGCCTTAAGAGACCGTCCGGCTTAGGCGTTACCTCGCCCACGTCTTCGTGGTAGAGGTCGGGCTCTCAGGCCCGGGAGAGGGCCGCATTTTCCGTGGCGCAGGAGAAGACCCTCTGCCGGCCGCTACCGCGTCCGACCTCTCACGCAAGCGGGAGAGGTTACAAATGCCAAGTAAATTCATTGGTTCTACCCTGCGCGACCTCCAAGCGGGAGAGCGAAGATGTCTAGTTCGACTGTCCCAAATCCTTTAACACGAAGCGCAAGCGAATGGTTTGACTATCGAAACCTCAAGAAAACCACTCGCTTGCGCTTCGTGTTATCAATGAGATTATGCCTTCCCTAAGGATTGGGGGACAGTCGAACTAGAGACCAATGCATTGGGAGAGCTAGGCTTTGATTCAACACGTGTTATTGCGTAGTTGCGTCTCTCCGAGGCATCTCAACTAAACGAGTTCAAATCAATTTTGCGGGGACAAAATCTTCAATGTACTGCAAGACGATTTCATGGAGCGAAGGAGGCGTAGGGAGCCCAAGCCGGATTGCGCGTGAACCATCAATGTTGACCGGCCAGTTGTTGACGATCGCTTGAATTCGTGGATCAAACGCGTCGATGATTGAGGCTAGTGACAACCCCTTTTCTTTGGCGATGTCGCGAAGGACGTTTTCTGCAATTTGAGGGGTAACTTGGTGGGCAGGCAAGCCAATAGCTCGATCATCACCGAGGGCATTTTGAGGCAATTCATGAATTGCAATGAGCGACTCCACAACGGTCCGATATCCGGTCATGGGGTGGCATTGGTCTCGTCGCACTGGAAGCATGCACAATTCGCCGTTGATTGGTTCGCGAAACATGCCGCTTGCCCAACTCGAGGCGGCCGTGTTGGGTTTCCCTGGTCGAATGATGACCGTCGGAAGCCGAACGGTACGACCGTCACAAAACCCCTTTCTCGAATAATCATTGATGAAAAGTTCACCCATTGCCTTGGTCATTCCATACGTCGTTTGCGGCGTGAGCTTGGTTCGATCCGAGCAAGGGTTCATCATGGCTTCCCCGCCGAAACAAGCGATGCTACTTGCGAACACAACGCGAGAATTGCTTTTTAAAGCTCTCGCCGCTTCGAGAATATTTCGACCACCATCGAGGTTTACACGCAGCGCATCATCAAAACGCTCTTCACACTCGCCACTGACCATCGATGCAAGATGAAAGATCGACGTGCTTGGATCGGTTCCGATCGCTGCAAACACTGCGTCGCGATGGCTGATATCGCAGGTGACTTGTCGAACACGAGCGTCGGATACTGGCTGATGGAAATGGGAGTCTAGCAAGACAATTTCCGTTATGGTGGTCTGCTGACCAGAAGCATTAGAAACGCTTCTGTTTTTAAGAAGTAGTTGGCAGAGCTGAGAACCGAGAAATCCGCCTCCACCGGTAATAATGATTTTCATAAATGGCTATTCTACGGGGCAATTAACATAGGAATGGATATCGAGGTTATATTGTTTGCAAATTATGAACAAGACGCTATCAAAATACAGACTTGGGTTTATTGGGCTTGGCAATATGGGTTGGCCCATGTCCCGTCACCTACATAACGCCGGTGCGGAGGTTTTCTTTTGGAATCGAAGTGAAGCTTCGGCGAACGAGGCCGCAGCATACGGAATGGAGCGAGTTGCTAGTTTACCGGAGTTGGGGAGGGTGGTTGGTGATGGAATCATCGGAATTAACCTGACGACGACGGATGTTGTCCGGCAAGTTGTTTTTGGCTCAGGAGGGCTTATCGAAGGGCTCGATCCCAAGGCGTTGATTGTTGACTTCGGAACGACGGACGTTGAAGCGACGCGAGAGTTTGCAAAACGTGTTGCATGGGTCGATGCTCCTGTTTCAGGTGGGCAGGTCGGGGCCGAAGCCGGAACGCTGTCGATCATGGCGGGTGGGACTGAATCGGACCTTCAACGAGCCTTGCCCATTCTACAGATGCTTGGGAAACGCATTTCGCACATGGGGCCTTCAGGTTCAGGGCAAGTTACGAAACTCGCGAATCAGCTCATCGTAGCTCAAACCATCGATGCCGTTGCTCAAGCTCTGCGGTTGGCTGAGCTTTCGGGGGTCGATAGTGCAAAAGTCCGCGAAGCCCTTCTGGGAGGTTTTGCTGAAAGTCGAATCCTTCAACTCCACGGCGAGCGAATGGTTCGAAGAGACTTTGAGCCGGGGGGGCGGGCTGTGTGGCAGCTGAAGGACATTCATCTGATTTGCGATCTGGCAGAGTCGGTCGGTTTTAAGTCGCCGACTTTAGACAATTGCAGAATGCAGTGGGAGCGACTGGTCCATGAGGAAGGGCACGGTGATGTGGATCACTCAGGTCTTTTCTTGTTGTATGACCCCACGAACCGCCTAGAGTCGATCGAACACGGTGGGACGCGGCACGCGTAGATCTCATGAAGGATTCAATGTATGGCTAAGCCGATCATAATCTTCGCCAGTTCGATCTGCGTTGGTGCGGTATGTATCGCAGCCGAGCCAACCATCAAAGATGTTGAGTACGCTCGGATTGAGGATCGGGTTCTTCAATTTGATTTTTACCGATCGACCAAAACGAACAAAGCCGCTTCTCCGCTAATCCTTTGGGTTCACGGAGGTGCATGGCGATCCGGTTCGAAAAAGAATGTCCCGATTCTCGAATTCTTAAACCAGGGCTACTCGATTGCGAGCATTGAATACCGTTTAAGTCCAGAAGCAAAGTTCCCAGCACAGATTCACGATATCAAAGCGGCAATTCGATATATTCGGAAAGATGCTGCACGATTTGGAGTCGATCCGAATCGATTCGTCATTGCTGGTGTTTCGGCGGGAGGACATCTCGCGGCCTTGGTAGGCGTCAGCAATGGGGTGGTCGAACTTGAAGGGGAAGTTGGTGCCATGAGAGAAACTTCGTCGTCGGTGCAAGCTATCATCTCTTTCTTCGGTGCTTCAAATTTAGAGTCGATTTTGTCGCAATCGACGGCTCACGGATTGAGCGTCCGTATTCCGGCTCTCGAACTCTTGCTGGGAGGCCAGCCAATCGACAAACCGGAACTTGCTCGGCTTGCGAGCCCCGTTACTCACGTTGATGCAACCGATCCGCCAATTTGGATGATCCACGGCGATGCTGATCCGCAAATGCCCGTCGAGCAATCGGAAGAACTCCTTAAGGCGTATCAAGGACCAGCTGCCTTCGTGTCACTTGAAATAGTCCCCGGTGGAGTTCACGGTGGGGACGAGTTTTTTAAAGACAAACGGATCGAAAAGCTTGCAACCGAGATTCTTCGCAAGCTCGAGGCACCTCAAAAATAGCCTTCAACGGGTTCACGGCCGAAACCAGTTAGCTTTCTAATCTCGGTCATTCCAAACAAATTTGGAAGACTTTGCCGATTGAGCAAAGTTTGCGGGCGAGAAGTTCGATAACCCAAGTATCAGATGCTGAGCACGGCCCGGGGGGGCTTGGGTTATGGCTCGATATCTGTGTGTTGGGGGGATCGGAATCAGAAAAACGATAGCATTCGCAGTTGCGGATCTGCGCGATGATGTATGGCTTTGCCATTCATGTTCGCTGGATCGACGTCTGCGGGTTGAGTCGGACCATTCGCCGGAAGCCCCTGTTCATGTCCAAGAAACTTATCCGCCTAGTTGCGTCGCTTCAGATCGGTTTGGTACTCCTAACCGGTTGCCATCCGACTCAGCCCTTCTATGTGGGCGAGACGGGCGACTTAGCGCATTACATCGACACCGCCACTCGGATCGAATATCCCGATCTCAAGTGTGACGCGCTTCCCGAGGCAAGTGAAACGCTTGCTCCCTATACGGTCGACAATCATGAGTATACCCATCTCGATTTAACCCTCGAAGAGTGTATCGCTTACGCCCTTGTCAATACAAAGCTCGTCCGTGCTGTTCCAGGAAGCAATCAACAATCTGGCGACATCGCCGCTACGATACTCTCAAGTCCATCATCGCAGCTGACTACGGCTTACGATCCTGCGATCACATCGAGCACTGCCAACACACAGGCTCAAGTTGTCGATCAAAACGGTAATCGCGTTCAAAATCGTGGTGCCACGCGAGCCAATCAAGTAGGCGGGGTAGAAGACGCGCTCTCAGAATTCGACGCACAGTTCTCGTCCTTCGTCGGTTACAACACGACTGATCGACCACGAAACGTGGGTGCGGGCAATATATTCAATCCACAGTTTTTCCAAGCGAATGATGCTACGGGGCAAGCGGCTATAAGCAAGCGAACCGCCACAGGGGGTGTTGTCACCGCTCGAAGCCAAACGATCTATTCTCTCAACAACATCCAGTCGCCAAGTGTTGGCCGTCAAACGCCGAGCGACTATACACAAATCCTCGAAGCACAAATTCAACATCCGTTGATGCGTGGTCGCGGGACGTTGATGAATCGAATCCCAGTTGTCTTGGCTCGAATGAATGAAGACATTTCGCTCGGGCAATACGAAGAACGTATTCGCAATCTGGTCAAAGAAGTCGAGATGGCTTACTGGGACTTGTATTGTAGCTACTGGAACGTTGAAACCGCCAAGATCGCCCGCGATAGTGCCTTGCAAGTCTGGCGAACCGCCGATGCGAAGTATCAAGCTGGCCAAGGACAAGTCTACGCCGTAGCTCAAGCCGCCGCTCAATACTACAGCTTTGACGCGGCCCTCAAAGCGGCCTTGGTTGGAGCCAACCTGCCTGGTTCTGACCCTGGTGTTTATGGCCGTGAGCGACGCTTGCGTCACCTCATGGGTTGGGCACCGACCGATGGCCGGCTGATTCGACCTTCTGATCGTCCGACGGAAGCCCTTCTCGAATTCGATTGGTGTACCATTCAAGGTGAAGCGTTGACGCGAAATATCGATCTTCGCCAGCAAAAATGGCTTCTCAAGCAACGTGAGCTCGAATTGATGTCCGCCAAGAATCAAATTCTTCCGGATGTGAATATCTCGGCTCTCTACCGATGGCTTGGAGTTGGAGATTCGTGGGGCAGCCGTAGCGGTTCGCTTCAGCGGTTCCCGACCGGTTCACAGAGTGCAATTGACAGTTTGGTCGGTGGCGATTTCCAGGAAGCAGCTTTGCGACTCGAGTTTACCCCCAACGCATTTGGTAGCCGACGACAACTGGCGCTCATTCGCAATACGCAGCTTTCGCTTGCTCGTGAGACCGAAGTCTTGCACGAAAAAGAAATCGCGTTGATGCACCGATTGAGCGAAGATATCAGCTTGCTTTCCAGTCACTACGAACAGCTCGTGCTCAAACTGAGTCAATGGACAGCCAGTGAACGCGACGCCAAGTCATGGAACGATCGTTTTCTCATCGGCGATCAAAACCTCGATCAGGTATTGGACAATCTACTTCGAGCACAAGAACGTCGTGCTCGAGCACAACAAGATTACTATCGTGCCGTATGCGAGTACAACAAGTCGATCGTCCAGATTCATTTGCTCAAGGGATCGTTGCTCGAATACAACAATATTTGCTTGCAAGAAGGACCTTGGCCAGAGAAAGCTTACTGGGATGCGACCGAACATGCTCGTCGACGCGATGCCGCTCGCTACCTTGACTATGGAGCTAGCCGACCTCGTGTCATCTCGGAAGGACCTTATCAGCAACATACTGGTACAGCCAACGATTCCAACAACAAACGAACAGGCTCAGCGAATCTTCGCGACGGTCAGCCTCAGCTAGCTGCACCCAACGAGAGTGTGGATTCCAGTTCGAAATCGGAAAACAAGAAGCTTCCAAGCGAGGTACCAAGTCTTGAAACACTACCGAAGAAGCAGCCGCTGGACATGAAGCCAAGCCCATCAAAACCCGATGTCGAAACGCTTCCGCCGGTGAAAGCGGGTATCAAAGTTAGCAAGCCACCTGTTGCCTCGTCCAATACGAGTTCGGCTGCGACGGGAAGAATTGCAGCGACCGATCCGGCAACTCAAACGCCGATCACAGCTTCCGGAAATCGCTTGAATAGCAAAGAAGAAAATGTGTCGAGAGTCGAGCAGGCTTCCTATCAACAGCTCCCGACAAAAGCACCGGTGAATCTACTCCGGTAAATCTGAGATCAACAACGAACAGCAAAGGCTGTGAACGAGGTCAGGGGGACCTAGCCGTGGGCATGGTGGATTAATCATCCGTCATGCCCCACGGCTTTTTTCGTTTTGTACGAATCGATTTTTCTAGCAGCTTCAGCCGAAAAGATATTTTAGCTCGTCAACATCGACCGAAAAAGGTATCGGAACGGCTCTCCCATATTGGGAGAGCCGCTCCGACACACGAAAAAAGCCCTACCGTGAAGCATCATCTAGGGTGATCGACCCAGTAATCACATTCTCGATGACGTAGTGCTTCAACCCTAGGAGTATGGCTAGTCAAGCATTCCCGCAAATCCTCGACTAACGATAGGACTTTGGCTTGGACATCCGTGTCTCAACTTATTCCCGCCGCACTTCCTGTGTGGCATGGGCTCAAGGAATGGATATCGCAATAGCGAACTTTGAATTCGCATGTCAAGATCTACTCGCTCAAAAGACACTAGCTTTGCTAGCCAACTGGTCGCGATCTGGTAGATGGCGCGCAATACAGAAGCTGGGGTCTTTTCACAATTGAGGTGGAATTCGACGTTACAAACGATGAAGCTTTTCCTTCTGGTTTCAAAATCCGAAAAATGGTAAGAGTCATCTGAAAGTTCTCTATTTTCAACATGGATGTTGAGACATGCTTCGACGAAATTTTTTGATGTGCCTTGGTGCGACCAGCGCCAGTTCTGCCTTAATCGGATGCCGCGGCTACCAATATGGTCATGTCGTGAAGAAAGATGCTCCGAATCTGGTCGGAAGTCACGACGCGGGTGCAGAGGTTTTTGATCCTCTCGTCGAAGAAGCCGTCGCCAAGCTATTAGGACGACAGCAAACGACCATCGCTCCAGAATTGTCCATCGGCGCGGATGGCCTCCCTTGCAAGAAGTCGATCTGCTTTGTCGGGATCGAAAACAAGAGTGCCGAAGAGATCGGTGATTTTAAAGAGCAGCTTTATCAGCAAATTGATGCAAAGATTCTCGAGAGCGATTGCTTTCAACCGATCAGTCGCCGGATGGTCGATGCCGCTTTGATGGAGACCCGTCTGCGGCCTGATTCCTTGCTCATTCCTAGCAACATGCAACTTTTTACCGCCGTCCTCCAACGTCAAGGCGCCCCGTTCGACTATTTGCTCTATGCGAAACTGACGAGTGGCACGACGGAACGTAACTCTTCAAAACAACGAGACTATGTGTTGTCGCTAGAATTGACGAACGTCCACACCGGGATCTACGACTCTCAGGCGGCAGAGATCCGAAAGGGATATCACAAGTCATCGCTCGGAAAGCTTTGGCACTACAACCCGATGAAGTCATAATGCTCTGGCGCGGGACGTGGCTTAACTTTATCGCCGTCTTCTCGCTCATGGTTGCTGGCTGTTCGACGCACGCCAAGCGACTGATGGAACCGCGCAGCCTGTTCCACCAGAATCAAATGGAGCAGTGTCGAACTCGTCTTGAGAAACTCACGGAACATCGGCAAGATCGCGACGTCGCAGCCCTTGATCTTGCGATGGTCGACCTTGTCTCCGGCCGTCCGAAGGAAGCAGAGCAACGATTGCAAGAAGTTCGCGATCGATTTGACTATCTTGAACAAGATTCGCTCGCTGAAAAGACTCTCTCGACTTGGACTGATGACCAAGTTCGTTCCTATGCGGGCGAAGATTACGAAAAGATATTGATTCGCGCTTTTTTGGCTCTATCGAATCTAATGCACGATGGTGGTGATGCCGAAAGCTATTCACTGCAACTGAATGAAAAGCAAACCCTGCTCAACGAACAGGCCATCAAGCGTCTCGGACCCGAAGCCTTTCAAACATATGCGCAGGTGCCGATGGGACACTATTTACATGGCATGCTGCGCGAAGCCAGTCATCGCGATTATGATGATGCGTTGAAAAGCTATGCTCAAGTTTGTGCCCTTTGTCCGACCACGCAGCCTTTCCATTGGGATATGCAACGCGCACAGTCTGGCGTCCATTCAAGCCCTGGGACAGGCGTACTGTACGTTTTTGCTTTAGTCGGACGAGGCCCGATGAAAGTCGAAGCGGCTGAAGAACCGACGAGCGACGCGTTGCTCATTGCCGATCGTATCGTATCGGCAGTCGGACCCTACAGCGTTCCCCCCACACTTGCTCCCATCAAAGTCCCTCAGATCGTGTTGCCCTCCATCGATATCGATCGAGTAGCTGTAGCGATCGATCGATACCCCGTCGGGCCTACAGAGAGTGTGGCGAACATCGAACGCTTGGCGTTAGATACTTCCCAAGCCAATCATAAAGCGATATTGGCTCGAGCGGTTGCAAGAAGAGTCCTTAAGAAAGCATCCATCGTAGCGGCAAAGAAAACGATGGGAGCGGAAAACCTTTCTTCGTTAGCAATGGACGCAGCAGGCGTGGTCTGGGAGGCGACGGAATCAGCGGATACTCGATGTTGGGGACTGTTGCCGAGGGATATTCAAGTCATTCGGATCGAACTCCCGGTTGGCAGTCACCAAGTCTCGTTGACCCCTATTCTTCATTCGCGTCCCATCGGACCCCCTAACAATGCGACCGTTTCGATCGTAGATGGTCGAAACAACTACATGCTATGTTGCTATCCAGACAGCCGAGCGGTTGGAAAAGTCATGGTCGGGCCGTGACGAAACGTATTCACGTAGACCGTTCCTCTCTTCCCCTCCGTGCTTTTCTTTGCGATTGAGCCTGAGACAGGCGGAAGTCGTCCCAGTTTGGACCAGCAACGCTCAGGCAATCAATGACCTCGCCTGCTCGCCCGTGGGTCATGGGCACATCTTCACGCTCCCGCTTGGAGGTCGTGCAGCTTACGCGTTACCTCGCCCACGTCTTCGTGGGAGAGGTCGGGCTCTCAGGTGGCCTGATGAAAATCGTGTTTAATCATTGGTAAATATGCCCGAGAATATTTCCTCCCCTCGCCCATTCTTATGGGAGAGGGGTCGGGGGTGAGGGCTGAAATCTGGCAATACATACAACCTATGTCTACGCTGGAAGCCCACGGAATTCCTTGGCTAGGAACGAGTATTGTATGCGATTCCCACAGCCCCCCTCATCCCCGACCCTTCTCCCCCGAAGACGGGGGCGAAGGGAGAAAAGTTCGTAGGAAAATTGCCTTGCGCAATACGTTTTAGGGCATTAGATTCCCACATTTTCATCAGCCCAGCTCTCAGGCCCAGGAGAGGTTACAAATACCCAGTAAATTCATCGGTTCTAAGCTGCACGACGTCCTTGCGGGAGGGTCGAGCGCAGCGAGGGGAAGGCAACGGTTACTAGCGGTACTCGCGTCCTCCCCGAAGCCTCGTCCCTCGGCTTCGACCCTCCCAAGAGGACGGTGAATGTTGGAATGGTGAAAGATGGGTAGAAACCAATGCCCGCGTGGTGGAGAAACTGGACGCGGTAGCAGATAGGAGTGGGCCTTCCGTCGTACCCAAAATCTTTGCTGTGATGAGGCACTCGTGCCTTCAGCTCACGGAATAAGGGCGAGAAAATAATCTGTCCGGTTCTGTTCAGAAACCGCAATCCGTTGAAAGAAGAGTAAATCCAAGTCTCCTTTCAATGGCGGAGTCGACCATGAATGTTCGAAGCAACCTTACACCGGACAAATGTCGGTGGCTACAAATCCGAAAAATGGGAATGTCTCAATACGTTTGGCTCTACGGTGTATTCGGCTGGGGAGGAGCCACAGGACTTCTTTGGTCCATCGTCATGACACTTGCAACCGGAATCGAACACTTTGCGTTTCTGCTAATCGTTGCCGCGGTCTTCTTTCCAGTTAGCGGATACTGCTGGGGAATACTTACTTGGTGGTCAGCCGAGCAGCGTTATCAAGACCAAGCATTGATACCCATCATTCAGGACGAAGAAGAATGGGGCTAATTTGACTTCACGTCCGATACTCAGGTACAAACGCATCCACCTACGAGTGTCGAGCGAAGCTTTTCAATTCATCAATCGCAAGTTTTCATCGGATACTTCGTCCCTCGACCCGGCCCCGTCTCCCAAAAGAATGCATTGGTTTCTACGCATCTTCACCCTCCCGCTTGCGGAAGGGTCGATCGCAGCAAAGGGGAGGGCAACTGTTGCTCACGCTACTCGCACCCTCCCCGAAGCCTCGTCCTTCGGCTTCGACCCTCCCAAAGCGAGGGTGACGGTTAGAAACGTGAAGATTTGCAGAGTCGTTTTTAATCCGATTACGAAAACAACTCGGTGACGGCATGAGCTTTTACAAGCTCCCGAGGCTGGTTGAGATGATTGTAAACGATCGTTTCTGGATCGATGCCGAACGCATGGTAGATCGAAGCGAGAAGCTGGCCAGGATGAACAGGGTCATCTGTGGGCGCGCTAGCGGTCTTGTCACTCTTTCCATGAACATAACCACGCTTGATGCCAGCACCGGCTACGATGGCCGTGTAACAATACGGCCAATGGTCGCGACCATCGGCTGAATTCCCATTCCCGCTTGTGCTCACACCGCGTTGTGGCGAACGGCCAAACTCGCCGACCGCAACTACGAGCGTATCTTCGAGAAGCCCGCGTTGATCCATGTCTTCGATAAGCGTCGACAAACCTGCGTCCAACATGGGAGCCGATTGCTTTTTCATTCGATCGGTTAGGCCCACGTGATGATCCCACGAGTGATTGTCGCTGTTGGCAACCTTTGGCCAAATCACTTCGACAACACGTGTACCTGCCTCAACAAGCCGCCGAGCCAACAAGCAACTTTGACCAAAAGTATTTCGGCCGTAGGCGTCGCGAAGCACATCGGCTTCTTCTGAAAGATTAAACGCCTCTCTAGCTTTTCCAGATGTGACTAACGACAAAGCTTGCGAAAAGTACTCGTCTAATTGTTGATTTTCAACCGCTGCATTGATGACGGGCATTTGCTTGTTAATCAAATCTCGCAATGCAGCTCGGCGCTCGAGCCGGACCGCAAAAACTTCGGGCCGCAGTTGAAGATCGCTGATCTGAATGCGATCCAACTTGTTCATATCGAGATCGTCGCCATCGGGATAGAGCGTGTAAGGATCGAAGGCTTTGCCAAGAAAGCCCGCCGAGCCACCCTTACCAACGACATTCGATTCTTGTAGCGGTCTTGGAAGCATTACAAACGGAAGCATGGGCTCTTCCATCGGCCGCAAGCGAACAAGATTGGATCCGATGTTTGGGAAGTCTTTGGGCGAAGGCGGTTCAAGCTGGCCCGACGGACTGACTTTGTCGGTCGTATAACCGGTCATCATTTGATAGATGGCGGCGGTGTGATTAAACAGTCCGTTCGGTGTATAACTCATCGAACGAATCATCGTAAATCGATCGTTGATCTGGCTAAGTTTGCGGAGATTTTCGGTGAACTGGATACCAGGAATTCTTGTTGAAATGGGAGCGAAAGCCGATTTGACGTTCTCGGGGACATTCTCCTTAGGGTCCCAAAGGTCGAGGTGGCTTGGTCCACCTTGTAAGTAAACGAGGACCAAATGTTTCGCTTTGTTCCAGCCTGGTCCGCCTTTGATCGCATCACCCTGAGCGGCTCGAATACGTAACATATTGCCGAGGCCCATTCCAACCATTCCGGCACCGCCAACGCGTAATACGTCGCGACGCGTTACACCGGCTGCGACGTCGCAGACATCTCGGCCAGGTTCACCCATGATTCGCCACATGATTTTCCTCGATCTGTTGAGTCGTTGAATGGAATAATTCGGTAATGACTTAAAGGAATCGCAAGAGACTTGCGGTTATGCTTAGTGATTGAAGAGGAAGGCCGGGCTATTGATCAAGGCCCAAGCAATATCTTCCGCCGCCGTCACGCGTTGATCTTCCGACTGCTTTTGGCTGGCTGCTAAATCAGCTCTTAAGCTTACCAGTTTTGGATCGTCCGTAAGCGGCTGAGCAAGCTTTTCTACTCGGGTCCGAAGTTGAACAACCTGCTCGTCTTCTGGTAAGGCTTGCTTCTCTTTGCCCAGCGTTTCTCGGAGTTTATTCAATGGTGCCGACGAAGTTGCGAAATATGCGGCCCCAGTTGCCACATCTTCTTTTTTTCGCATCGCTTTCGGCGTGTTGGCTAAGTGCGACAAAAACTCAGATAAACCCAATGCCGCTTCGGTCGTATCATCGGTGACACTAATTCGAAATCGACCAATGCGATGGGTATCCGTCTTGAACTGCTGTTGCATTTCAAAGTGCAGGACTTCACCTTCTTTGAGCTCCAATGGCGACTCCAGTTCAAATACGGCCCAATGCTCGACGCCCGTTGCGCCACTCACCGCCCATCCTTTTTGGTCAATGCTATTAAGATCGTTGGCTGCCTCAATGGAGAATCCGCTTTGAGTAAAGTCGGCGAAGGCCTTGGCCACTTTCAGACGCCGCATCTCATCGGGCTTCTTCGAGTTCGCGACATAAATCTCGAACTCGGTGAGGACGAAATTACCGTTCTTCGACAAACCTGGCCCTTTGGCTTTCGGATCATTGAACGGGAGGACTTCTAAACGAACGGAAGTGATTGGACTGCGTGGGCCAATCGCATCAATCTTATAGACTCCCTTTATCGCTTTGCCGCCAGCGACGATTGAGCGATCGGCTTGCGGAGTGAGTAATATGTCGGCGGAACCGGTGGCGACGATTGCAGGCAATGGTTGCCAGAGCAAATTGCGTTTGTTCTTCTCCAGAAACTTTTCAAACTCTTCGGGGATCTTTTTCTCGTAGGCGGCAACCGCAGCCGTTGCTTTTGCAACGCGATCTAATCGAGCCGCTTCATCTTTCTCTCGCCGTGGCTTTATCTCATCCTCGCGCGTCGTTAGTGCAACTTTGGCTGATTCTAATTCTTTCATTCGGGCTTCTTCACGGATCGGCTTTTCGGTTTGCCACCACGCTTCGCGATCTTTGTGGACAGCTTCAACTTTAATGTGATCGGTCGGAATCTGATCGAAGACAGTTAGTGTTGCTTTAACTTCTTCATCGCTGGCTGGACGATTGAGAATGCGCAAGAACAGTTCTTGAATGAGATTCGAGTTGTCTTGATTCTTCTTCGCGAGGTCCTGAATTGAGTTCTTATCGTTTTCTAACGCGGAACCCAAGGTTGGCCCGCTTACGAGAGCCATAATCGAACCCAAACGTAGCTCACTGGATCGTTCACATTCGCAAGCGGTTTCACGCGCGGGTCTCCCCAAATTGTTCAAAAAGCCATCGGGCAATCCCGCATCCGCATCAGCGATCATGGTCGACCGCGTCCCGGGTGCCAAGCCGGGAATCGAGCTCGGGCTTCCCGTCACGAGATGGATTGCATCGTAAAGGACTTCCGCAGGCAAACGACGTGGCATGGCGTGTGAATAATTTCGTTGATCATCTTCATTCCATTGGTTGGCGTCGATCGACAGCTGATAGACTTGCGATTGAACGATTTCTCGCATGATCGATCGGGCGTCGAACTTGTTTTCAATGAAACGCCTTTCAAGATACAAAAGCAATTCTGGATTGCTTGCAGGATTACCCGCTCGTATGTCATCAATGGGTTCGATCAATCCTTTTCCTAGCAAATAACCCCACATGCGATTGACGTAACTTTTGGCAAAGTAAGGATTGGACGGACTCGTTAGCCAAGTCGCTAATTGGACGCGGCGTGTTGAATCAGCAACCTGTGGACGATCCCATTCAAACGGAAATTTCGGATCCACAACAGCATGGGTTCGCTGGTGCTTCATTTCGACCTGAGCCGTATCGGAGACCTCTTCATAGAGCGGTTTGGCTCCTTCGACAGCCGTACCACCAATGTTCTTGTCACCGGACTCTTTGTCACGCTTTAGCGAAACCTGGGTGAAATAGGCGGCCGTCTGGTAGTACTGATCCTGTGTCCATTTTTCGAAAGGATGATCGTGGCATTTATTGCAGTTGAAACGGACGCCAAGGAACAAGTGCGTCGTGTTCTCAACAAGTTCTTCTGGAGATCGGAGAATCTTAAAATAGGAAGCCGCTGGGTTTTCACGGTTCGACCCAGATGCGGTCAAAATCTCATAGGCAAATTTGTCATAGGGTTTCTTGGAGGCGATTCCTTCGCGAATCCAATCGCGGAATTTTGTCGCTCCTTCTTTGCCCAAGAATTTTGAATTCACCAAGAGAAGATCGGACCATTTATTTGTCCAAAAGTCGGTAAAGGCATCACTTTCGAGCAGTTGGTCGATTACCTTGTTTCGCTTTGTTTCAGTTGCCGTCGTATCTGAGAGGAAGGCTCGAACCTGATCAGTCGTCGGCGGTAGTCCGGTAAGATCGAGGTAGATACGACGAAGAAAATCTGCATCGGAGCAAAGCGCTGACGGTACAATTTTGAGTCGAGCCCATTTATCAGCGACTAACCGATCAATCGGCTGGGTAAACGTGACCTCTGCTGCTTCGAAACCATTTCGGTCTCCCATCACGGTAAGGGTGGTGGCAGCGTAGGCACCTTCGTATCGAGCGAGGATCGGCGCTTCGCCACGTCGAATGGCGGTTGCCCGTTCCCCGCTCCCAATCGTCGCAATCTCGGTGTTTCCACTTTCGACGAAGGCTTCGCGCGTCACGTCGCGTGAATCACCGTTGGCGTAGTAAGCGACGACGCGAATCTGCTGTTGGTTACCGATCGATTCAATGGTTGGATTCTGGGGCGAGACCTCAATGCGTGCGACCTTTTTCGTCTGGAGGTTTAGCTTGGAGCCGCTTGCGATCCAAGCTTTCAATACCGCGGTTCGCGTATCGAGCTCATCGAGAAGCTTTCCACCAGCGTGTGGTACGAGACCGAGCGGTTTGGTGAGCATCAAACTTTCAAGAGGGGCGGTCGGGTTGTAGCGTCGTCCGGCAAGATCATCGGTGAGGGCTCGCACGTCATAAATTGGATCATAGCCGCGAAGAGAAAGCTTGAAACCGTTCTTGCCAGCTTGGGCTCCATGACAAGTTCCCTGGTTGCATCCCAGTTTCGAAAGTACCGGATTGACGTCGCGAATGAAATCGACCGCACTATGATCGCTTTCTCGAACGACCATCGGTATCGTCTCGGAAACGTTTCCAACCCGTATCGTCAATTTCGCTTCGCCGGTTTTCGACGGTTCCACCCAACCCGTTGCGTTTACCTTGGCTACCGAGCCTTCACTCATTTCATAAAGAGCAGCCGTTGTAACATCAATTCGTTGTCCGTTCTTCAATTCGGCGGTAACAAGCATTTGAACCGTATCGTTCCACCGGCTGATTTCAACTTGCTTTGGTTCAACCGACAAGCTTGCGATGATGGACGGATCGATCGCGGTCGCCGTGGTTGCGATGGTTTCCTCCTGCTTCCTGGAATCCTTGGATTTCAACGATTTGGTTTCCGTGGCCGCGTTCGATTTCGCTAACTTCATCGACGCTGTAGGGGTGACGTTGAAGTTCGCAATTTCCTTACTGTCTGCAAGAGACCAAACTCGTAAATGGCCATCCGAACCGGCTGCTGCCAATCGGCTTTGGTTATCGAAGGCAATCGCATAGAGTGAAACGGATGGGACGTCCCATTTTGCGACTTCTTTTGGCTTATGCGCCAGAAACTCGTCGAGCTGTTCCATTTCCTTGGTGTTACGTGACAAAACGCGTTTTGCCTGAATGGCTTTGATATTTTCAGGCGTTGTGCCATCGAAATCGTAGGCCCATACCCTGACGAAACTTTGACCGTCTAAGGTCGACGCTGCGGCAAGCAAGGATCCATCAGGACTCACGGCCGTGCTGAAAATTCGTCCGGGCATTGGATCGAAACGTCGAATCAGATTCGAATCGTCACCGATCACGCGGGCTGTTTCTCGGAAGACTCGATAGACACGCGGTACGCCATCCGCGCCGCCCACGAAAATTTCATTGCGCGTTGGGTGGCGAACTAAAGATTGAATGCCTCCACGAAGCGCTCCCGGCGTAATGGATGTCACGTTATCAACAAATCGTTCGGTGGCAACTTCCGTAAGCTTGACCGTCATGTCGCGACCAGCCGACAGAAGATGTTGGCTATCGGCTGTGAAAACCGTTGCCCTCGGCCAATCCTCGTGAGCTCGCGAAAAAAGCTTTTGCTCACCTGATTCGGCGTCGAAGGCCCGAATCGTATTGTCCGGCAAAGCTACCGAGATCAGCTTGGCATCGTGGGACCAGGTGACGTGAAAGACGGTGTCGGCGCCGATGGTTTGACTTCGGACGAGGCTGGCGTCCTCCGCATTCCAAAGCTGTAATTCACCAAAGACACCAGGCTGCCCACCCGAGACGGCGATAGTCTTTCCGTCAGGAGAATATCGAATCGATTCAATTCTTGGGCTCATCCCAACAAGTCGCTTTTCAAGTTGCCAATCGCTGGTTTGATAAAGCAACGTTTCATGGAAACTAGCGATGGCGACTTGCTTTCCATCCGGCGAAAAATCGATCGCCGCAATCACGGGGGGCTGAATGTATTCCGGAGGACGATCGGATGAATACTCGGGTCGGACGAGTGGCGAATCGTTTTGAGCTCCTTGCTTGATCCAGTTGCGGATCGTTTCGATCTCCGAATCCTTCAGAGGCGGACCCTTTTTTGGCATTTCTGCCTTACCGTCGACGGGCGTAATTTCTTCAATCAGATGACTTTGCTTTGGCTTTTTTGCAACGATCGCACGCGTCCCCGATTCCCCTCCTTTGAGCATGGCTTCAAAGTCGGTCATTAAATAGTTGCCCTGCTTGAGCGATCCTTGATGGCACCCAAAGCAATTCGCGCGTAGGATTGGAAGGACTTCGCGATGGAAACTGACTTCGGCAACGTTTGCTGTAGATCCTTTTGTATTTTCGTCGGCATTCAAAATCGGCTGCAACGCGAGGAAAAATCCGACAATTACCGCTCGAGCTGCTCGAAAATTTGAGGTCGGTAGTTCTGCAAAACACTGCATATCAAGCTTCCGAAAAAAGTTGCGTTGATCCATGAACGCAATAAGGGAAAATTTCCTTCACGTTTCGAATTCAATTCAAAACAGATTTGAATGGATCCCTCGATTTTTAGAGTCGAATTTGGTGTTCGATGCGTTTCGCGCAAACACTGAATGGACTCGAATACGAAGAATGTTGGAGGCGGGGCCCTAGGGGGAGCGTCAAGTTTTAGATTTAGGGTTGGGTTATGG